>JAEOTI010000664.1 GCA_016839955.1 Candidatus Hodarchaeota archaeon
AAAGCACAATCAAGCAGTAACATGAAGCATAAACAAACGCATACTCTCAAACAAACACGTACAATTAAGCCGGAACAGATCAATACTCGTGAGGCAGTAAAAGGTCAGACTGAAATAGGAGCTACTGATGACCAATATGCTGATTACATTGTTCGTGAGTATATTGATTTCGTAAATCAGCAAGTAGGCGTGTACATGGATGCTATTGCTGGTTTTGCTGGACACCATGCTCGCGTTGAGAGGCAGGTTTGTCGGGTGATGCGGAAAACTAAGTTAAAAAAGAGTGACGAAAAGCCTGTTGTTTGGGCTAGTTATGAAGATCCGTCCAAGCCAGACATTATCCATAACCGTATCATACGCTCAAATGACTACTTGTCTTCGAACGACGTTGACGGCTCTAATACCCAACAGCATTCTCAGGCTATATTGGTATTCCTCTTCACCTACTGGGAGGACGAAATTCGACCGCGCCTTGCAAAGTCTATGGGAGTTGCAGCAAATGAGATCAAATCTGATATAATGGGTGATCTTCGAATACTCCGTAATGTAATACTTCACTCGAAAGGACTAATCCGGCCTAACAAATTCAAAAATCTTAAGCTGCTAAATGAAATGTTCTCGGTCAATCAACCAATACATGTTTCCTACGAGAATATGCATAAGATATTTGTTCTAATTAAGCAGGACTGTGCACGATTACTTTTGAAGTGGTTGGGGATGGAAAATTCTCCTAATCTTAAACCTGAAGAACTAACTGATGTTGCAATACAAATGCAGAATAAATCACCTTAACAGCAGCCATGGGGATCAATTCGACTCGCTAAACGCTCGCTATATATCACAGGCGTTCGGCACATAAATATTGGAAATTAAAAGTATGATTAAACCGAATTGGGACATCTTCAAGGCTAAGTTTAGCGAAAATCCTCAAGATAATTTTGAGTGGTTTTGTTATTTGCTATTTTGCAGGGAATTTAATGAGGAGAAAGGCATTTTTCGTTTAAAAAATCAATCTGCTATCGAAACTAATCCTATTGAAAAAGACGGTGAAATTATTGGTTGGCAGGCCAAGTTTTATGACACCTCTTTGTCGAGCAAGAAAGATGAGTTCATTGGAATTGTTGAAAGGGCGAAGAGAGATTATCCGAGTATTACTAAACTACTGATATATACAAACCAGGAATGGGGACAGGCTAAGGGTAAGACACCTCGGGGATTAATTGATGTAGAAAATATAGCAATAGAGTATGGAATAAAACTAAGATGGAATACGGCTAGTTTTTTTGAGTCTGAATTTGTTGCACTCAGAAATGAAAATATCTCTAGACATTTTTTTAGCCAAGATAAGAGTATTTTTGACCAGATTAATGCCCAGCAAGAGCATGCAGAAAATATTTTAGCTGATATTCGAACAAGTGCGAAATTTGACAGTCAAGATATAGAAATTGACAGGAAGGATATCTTAAAAGAGTTAGAAAATAAATTACATCAAATTGTTATATTGAGCGGGGTTAGCGGAGTTGGAAAGACTGCCGTCATCAAGAAATTATTCGAAGATCATAAGGAGGAAATACCTTTCTATATTTTTAAGGCGACAGAATTTGAACTAAGAAATATTAATGACCTGCTTACGAATTTTGATTTTAAGGAATTTGTAGATGCCCATAAGGACGATAGTAATAAAATTATCGTTATAGATTCAGCGGAAAAATTACTCTATCTAAAGAATACTGACCCCTTTAAAGAGTTACTACGCATACTTATTAATAATAAATGGAGAATAATGTTCACCACAAGAAATGATTACCTGGAGGTTTTAAATACCGAGTTTTCTGAAATTCACGGAATTATTCCCACAAATCTAAGAATCTCCAATTTGAGTTCGGAAGAATTAGATTCAATTGCTAATCAATACGGGTTCTCTCTCCCTAAAGATCAAAAACTAACAGAACTAATTAAAAACCCCTTCTACCTTAATGAATATCTGAGGTTTTACATAAAAGGAAAGGAAATTGATTATGTAAATTTTAAAGATCAGTTATGGAATAAAATTATAAAAAAAGCCAAGCCCGCAAGAGAGCAATGCTTTTTTAAAGTAGCTCTTGAAAGGGCCAACAAAGGACAATTTTTTATTAATCCTTCCTGTGAATCACGAATACTCGATAATGAACTAAAAGCAGATGGGATTTTGGGGTATGAAACTCCACATGGTTATTACATTACGCATGATATTTACGAAGAGTGGGCATTAGAGAAAATTATAGAATCAGAATTTGCTAATAGGGAAAGCAGTAAAGATTTTTTCTCCAACCTAGGTCAGTCCCTCCCCATTAGAAGAAGTTTTAGAAATTGGGTTTCTGAGAAGCTTTTAATAGAAAATGATTCAATAAAAGATTTTCTTGAAGAGGTTGTAAAGGATAGTGAAGTTGAGTCTTTCTGGAAGGACGAAATAATAATCTCCGTATTGCTATCTGATTATTCAGAATATTTTTTTGAAGTTTGCAAAGAAGAGCTTTTGAGAAATAAACAAGAGCTTTTAAAAAGATTAACTTTTCTTGCCAGAATTGCCTGTAAAGAAGTTGATGTAGAAGTATTTGAAAACCTTGGGCTAAAGCGAGTCAACTTGTTTTATTTAAAATATGTTTTAACCAAACCTAAAGGGAGAGGTTGGGAAAATCTGATCAAGTTCGTTTATAAAAATTTAGATCAGATTGGTATTAGGAACATCTATTTTATCCTGCCAATAATTTATGATTGGAACAGTAAAAATAAAGAAGGGGAGACTGTTCGATATGCGAGTTTAATAGCGCTACAATATTATGAGTGGATGATCCAGGAAGAAAGATTTTATTCACGTGATGAAACTCAAAGGCAACTTTTATATACCATCATATATGGCTCATCTGAAATAAAGAGCGAACTGGAGAATATTTTTAAAGAGGTAGTAAAGAATAAATGGAGAAGCCACAGAGATCCATACTATGATTTGTCTATAACAATTTTGACAAAGATTGAAGGGTTACATGCT
>JAEOTI010000665.1 GCA_016839955.1 Candidatus Hodarchaeota archaeon
ATCAATAAGCTTATTAAATAGGTCAAAAATGTCTATTATTCGAATTATTGGCTTATCAGGGTATTTTATTTGAAGTTCAAGTGCAGCTTGTGACAAAGTGTCGTCACACCCGACACATGCAGTTATAACGGTGTTCACTCCATTTTCTAGAAATTCGAGGATTTTTCTTGCAGATTGAGATTCCCTGATATCAGGAAAACCAACTGCTACAAGTCCACCTCCACCACAACATTGAGTATTCTCTCTTGACGATTCCATTTCTTTGTACTTTACTCTAGGGATCGCTTTAATTAGTTTTCTTGGTGAATCATAGATTCCTTGATGACGTCCAAGTTCACAGGCATCATGATACGTTATTATTCCCAAATCCTCTTGTGGTTGAGTTGACACTACAATTTTACCCTCGGATATTTTATCTGCAAGAAAATCTGTCGCAAATAGAAGTTTGAAAGGAAGAAGTTCTCCCGATAATGTCTCATATCGTTTGAAACTATTATAACAACTTGGACAAGTTATTAATACTGTCTTAACATCCAGCTTAAAGATCTTTTCTAGATTTTCACGTACAGCACTCAGAAAACTGGCTTCATTTCCAGCTAAAAGGAGAGGGCTACCACAACACGTTTCATTTTCTCCCAAAATAGTATAATTTACTTTAAGTTTCTCTAGAAGTTGTATAAAACCAATTGGTGTTTTTGCTAATGAACCTTTATAGGATCCTTGACAACCGATAAAATAGAGAAATTCTGCAGGGACATTAATTTTCTCTTCAATGAGATCTTCTATATCAAAAGCCCATAACAATCGGTCATCTGGGTCTAATCCAAATATATTACCTGTTTCAAGAACTAAATTATTCATAGAAACTTCAGTAACGGGCGTCTTACCTTCTGAAAAGATTCTGTTTCTTGTCCTTAAGATAATATCTGTAATTTTCGTGTTAGAAGGACATTGCTCGACACACATATTGCAGTTAAAACAAGAAAATTCAGATTTTACCAGTAAATCGTTAATTGGAATTAGACCTTGGTGTAATCCAAGAGCTAATTTAACACGACCACGGGGGGCGAAAATCTCCCATTGAGGGCTCCCTGGGTTTTCAGCATCAAGAACAGGACATATAACTCTACATTTACCGCATCGCACACATTTTAACATTTGCCTGAGACGATCAGTATGGTCTGCTTCACAGCCCATTTCAATCCATTCCTTAGAAAATAACCCCGGGGTTCATTATATTATCAGGATCAAGAGCTTTTTTGATCAATTTCATTATTTCTAGAGCGTCTCCTAATTCTTCTGAGAGGTATTTTTTCCGAGCTCGACCAATTCCGTGTTCACCAGTGACTGAACCACCTAAAGCTAAAACCTCTTTATGGATCTCGTCTTCTAACAAAGATAGGTTTTCTAGATCACATGCCTCTTCTTTTCGAATAGTAATTGCAGGATGAAGGTTCCCATCACCAATATGTCCAAAGACAACAATTGGAAAGTTGTATCTCTCTGCAAATTCTCTAAGCTTTATTAGAATCACAGGAATTTTAGAAATCGGAACTACGATATCTTCACCTACGTACACTCGGGTGTACCCTTCCCGAACAGCTTCTGCAGCAGCTCCAACAAGTTCTCGAGCTTCAAGTATCCTTTGATTATCTTCTTGGTTCTTCGAAATTATTGTAGAAGATGCGCCCGATTCCTTACAAATGGTATCCAAAATTTCAATCTGTTCTTGTACAGATTGTTCGTTGAACCCTTCTACTTCAATAAAGAGAATTGCTTCTGCGTCTAAAAAGACTGGGAGAGTTTTATCATAGGATTTTAGTGCAAGGAGAGCAGATCGATCTAAAATCTCCATTACCGAAGGTGTAACATTGGATTTATAAATATGGGCAACAGATTTTCCAGTACTCTCTAGAGAATTGAAAAATACTTCAATAACGCGCGTAAAGCGTGGGAGGGGTGTCATTTTAAGAGAAATCTCAGTTGTTATTCCAAGAGTGCCCTCACTACCAACAAGAAGACGAACTAGATCGTACCCTGCAACAGATTTCAAGACAGACCGAGAAAGATGACATCGTATTCCATTAGGAAATACAACTTCAAGGTTACGTACCCAATCCTTTGTAGTTCCATAGCGAATAGTCTTAAGACCAGAAGAATCATTACCAACCATTCCCCCAACTGTAGCCATCGCACTTGAACCGGGAATTACTGGAACATAGAATCCATTTTGTTTTAGAAAATCATTCAATTGCCCTTGAACTACTCCCGGTTGGACAGTTACGGTTCTATTTTCATAATCAACATTGAGAATCTTATTCATCTTTGTGAAATCAAGAACAATCCCTCCTAAGGTTGGCGACGTTGCACCAGAGGCACCTGTAGCAGCACCTCGTGGAATCAATGGTATTTTGTATTTTGCTGCAAATTTAACTATCCTTTCAACATGTTCTGGTGTTTCTGGACGAACAACAATATCTGGAAGCGACTCAAATTGTGCTACATCACCACTGTAAGCGTATAGCATAACTGGGTCATTCGAAACATTTGATTCAGGAAGGATTTTCGTTAGTTCTAAGTACAACTGTTCTTTATCCAACTATTTCCCGACCTATTGAAGAAAGTGTGACGTTTATTTAATATTGTTATAATCGGATTGAATTCAGGCACAAGGTCTATAATATTCGCCTTGATTCAAACAACTTGATTTTATTCACAATTAATCATTGATTAACATCACCATCAAAAGCTCTTACATTTGAATAATTGTGAGATATTCTGAGAAGTGTATTGGTGTGCAATTCGTCAAAACTCAAACCGATGATGTAAATAACATATATAAGTGGACAGTAAGGACCGATTCCCATCGAATACATAGGATTACCCTTAGTCAAGTAAAAAGGTTCCCCTTTGAATGGTCATTAGTGATTGAGCTATTACCTACAGATGATAATCATTGTACAACAATATTAGAATTTCTTAAAGTATTTGTGAGGAAAAAAGGAGGTAGTTGGCTTCTATATATTTGCCCAGAAGATAAATTTGGACCAGACCAGAAAAAATTTTTGTCAACAGTAAATTTTGAAGAGTATTTTACGGATATTTTTTCCAAACTGGACCTAGAGAGATTAGATCTGAAAAGTTTTCAGAATTGGGAT
>JAEOTI010000666.1 GCA_016839955.1 Candidatus Hodarchaeota archaeon
AAAAAAGATGAATTAGAGCTAGAGATTAAAAAATTAACCTCCGAAAACGAAAATATCGATAAACAAATCACAGAATTTTCCGAAGAGGAAAAAAAGCAAAAAAGAGGACATTTGACACTAATCCTAGAAATTGAAGATGCTCAGACCGTTGATGTTCAACTGGAATATCTTTTAGCGGCTGGTCAATGGAATATGTTTTATGAGCTTGAGCATGAAGAAGGCGAAGTATTCCTTAGAAAATGGGTGACTATTACAAATACCTCTGAAGAGTCCTGGCATAATGTTAGTCTGACATTAACAGATAAAATTCGTTCTGAAATCTCTATTGAAAGACCGCAACTAGCTTATATGGATCCTGAAGAAGGTATCGAATCAGAATTTCTTATCCCCGTTCAATCTATCCTTCTCTCGTCTCGAGTTACCATTGTGAATGATTCTGAACCTTATAAATATGAAATCGGGCAAGAAGGTATTAAAAGCACAAGATATCTGTATTATTGGAACGCCAGCGAATTTGCCGATGTTATTGAAATCCTTATTATTTCTCTCAAAGAAAATTACTTGTATCCAGCAACAATCCAAGTTTTTCACGATGGAATCTTTATCGATAGTATTAGCCATATGGACTTTACACCTCCTTCTGAGGAGATTGGAATCCCTTTACGATCTGTTAAGACAATTCGAACGAGCAAAGAGGCGTTAATAAAGGAAATAGAGGAAACTGGAGTCTTAAAAAAACAAATTGAACTTCATTATTCCTACTTATTGACAGTAACTAACCCATTCGATAAATCTATTCAGATCGTTGCGTATGAAAAAATACCAAAACCTCAAAAACTTGAAGATGGACGTGAACTAGCTCTTCTTTTAAATGTAGATTATGAAAAAGTCTCAAATGTCCCTTATAAGATATTTAATAATGGTCTTGTACGCTGGGATCTGGATCTAGCTCCTCAAGAGGAAAAAAAGATTGATTTTAACATTCATCTAGTAAAAGGAGATTAACAAGGTAGTAAAAGATGAAAATCGAAAATATATCTGTGAATCATTTTCCAATTGTTCATGTCTTATTAGGGGAAGAGAAAGCTATTGTGACACGACAAGGCGAGATAGAGGTAACCGAGGGTATGACCCAGTTTAATCTCTCTAGATTTACCTCTAAACTATATAAAGAATCATTACATCTTACAATTCTTGAAACCCAGTCAGAAGTAAACCTACAAGCCCCCATGATTAGAACTATTAAACCAGATTTACAACCAACTCAAGAAGTTGAGAATCTGCAAAAACAGCTTGATGAAATCCAAGATCAATTAAGCGAAATCAAATTTCAACTTAAAAATATTGAACAAAAGCGGACTACCTCAAAAACATTATTAACAAAGACAGGAAATGAATTTTTAACCCAGTATTCTGATGACAAAGTGAAGATTGATCAGTTTGTTAGTCTTGTAACTTTTATTGACAAATCGTTCTCAGATCTACGCCATGAAGAAATTAAACTTAGAAACGAAGAAAAGGACCTGGAAGAAAAAAGAAACGAGTTCATCAAGAAACTTAAGGAGTTACAAGAACAACAAGAAAAAGAATATAATAAATTGTCCTTTTCGTTGATTGTGACTCAAGCAGGTAAAATTAAATTACAAATACGCTATCGGGTTCCTGCTAAGTGGATTCCTTCTTATGATTTAAAGATTACTGGTGATCAAACCCAGCTATTTTTTTGGAGTATCATTGAGAACCACAGTGAAGAGAACTGGGATAGCATTAAATTGGAACTTCTATATTCTAATCTTGATGAAGTTTCTGTGGCTCATCCGGCTCCTCTACCTTTAGAAAGAGCTATCGAAGGAAAACTAGATGCATCATTTCAACAATTTAAACAAGAAAAGTTTCAAATTAAAGGACAAACCACTGAGGCTCTGACACCACTAGATGACACAATCAGTGTTCCCGCAGATGGAGAGACACATGGATATCTTATGTATTCATTTACGGCTCCAGCCAAAATTTTCTATTATTGGAATGCGGCGGAAACAGATTATATCGTTATAGGCGTAGAATTCACTAATGGCGAGATAGATCTTCTTCCTGGCGATTGTAGCTTCTTTAGAGAAGGGAAAATCATTGGACGTGGGAAATTACCAAACCTAATGAGCAGAAAATCTATTCAGCTTCCACTTGCTGTAGAAACCTCGATTATTGCAACCAAGCGACTAATGAAACAGGAAAATCCAGAACCAAAACGTATCCTGCTACATTATAAACTTCAGTTGGTTAATCAGCGTCCTCTCGCTGTCACAATAGAAATAATGGATGTTTTGCCTATCTCTAAACAACCGAAATCCAAGATTCAATTATTCCAAAGCGAACCCAGCCCATCTCACCCCTCAGAAGGACTCCTTAAATGGGTAATTGGCCTAAAAAAAGAATGGAAAGCCAATTACACGGTGGAAATTCTTGAGAAAAAGGACTGAAAAGTTAATTTAAGAATTTACATCTTATTTTGAGAATAATTAGGCTTTTTAAGACCGATAAATCTCCATTCCAAGTTTTTTCAATATTTCAGGGATATGAGCGACAGCATCTCGGTCGTAATCTTTGATATCTTTGTTTAATTCATCATATGGTACTAGATGTGGGCTTTGTTTCGTCTTATGATCTGTTTTTTCAATGTTAGCATATTTATACCCTTTTAGAATACGTTCATTTATCCAACGCTTGTGCTCTATTCTTGATAAAAGCTCGATCTCTTCTTCTGTGAATTTGAAAGTAGATTTTTTTTCACGTTTTATTTCGCGAATATCACAGTTTATCGCCCTTACCTTGATAGGAATGTGATCTGCTTGTTGTAGATTTGAATCTTTTAAAGTTTCTGGCAGTTTTTCCCAAGGTCTTTTTTCAGGATCCTTTTCTCCTTCTTGTTTTTTCAAATATCTTTCATGAATAATTTTGGGAATATACATATCATGAAAGGATCGAGCGAGGTTAGATAATGAGTCGTCTATTACTAATTCTTTTGTACAACTTTTATTAATCATGCCAAATGGCTGAATTAAGTGATCTTCTACAAAATGGGGATCTGTTTGTAGAAGGACGGCTAATCCTGCATCAAATCTCATATGAATAAACATTGGGATTTTAAAGCCTTTTGATGTTCTACTATCCCTCAGATATGGAAGTAAGGAGTGTGCACATAAAATACCAGTCGAATCATTCTCAGGACAAATGATTATCATACTGATTGGAGGCCGTTCATCTTTCTCCAATACTATTTTGCTAATTTGATCACTATCATTAATGTCTG
>JAEOTI010000667.1 GCA_016839955.1 Candidatus Hodarchaeota archaeon
CAAAAAGAACTACTAATACACCTCAGGTTCTGGGATGATATGGACGAGATTATTGCCTTTGAAAAGGATCAAAGAATCTTTGACTGTCAGAGTCTGGCCTGGGCTCGAAATATTCTCTATGAATTATTCCCCGGCAATCTAGAATACTTCCCACCGGTGGATTGTCGCTACCAATACTGTAAACAGTTATGGATACCCGAAACAAACGATTATCTTCAGTTCGTAAGAAATTGTATTCCGTTACGTATTCTAGAAGTACAAGAAGGGGATTTCAATGACCATAAATTTCTACAACATAAAAGGCAGGAACGCTATAAAGAACTCTGTCGGCTACTCACGGAAAAATACCAAGTCATCATCCTTCCAAAAAACCAGCAATACAAAAAACGCCTTTTAGATGATTATTAAATCAAAAACTCCATTAAATCGACTTACCAAGGCTTTTGTTTCATTCATTATATCACACGTGCAACGATTAGGTTGTTTAGCTGGATTCATAAGAAATGAAATATTGTTTTTTCACATCGTTATTGCCATTATTGCTTTTTGGACATGGAGTCGATTTTCTGCTTCATCCCAAACTCTACTTTGTGGACCATCAATTACTTCATTTGTAATCTCATAACCCCTATGCGCTGGGAGACAATGCAGGACGATTGCAGTGTTCTTAGCCTTACTTAAAAGGGACAAATTCACTTGGTAAGGAGGAAATACTCGTAACCGTTCTTCATGCTGAGTTTCATCTCCCATTGATGTCCAAGTATCAGTATAAATTACATCCGAATCCCAAACGGCTTGTTCAGGGTTGTACATAACTTCAACGCGTGATCCTGTTTCCTTAGCAACTTCTTTAGCTATACTGACATATTGAGAGTGTGGTTCATAACCTGTTGGAGTTGCAACACGTATGTTCAATCCTAATTTTGCACAACCCACAAGTAGGGAGTTACATACGTTATTGCCATCTCCAACCCACGCTACTTGTAACCCTTTCAATGTATTAAATTCCTCTTTTATTGTTAATAAGTCAGCCATCACTTGACAAGGATGGCCTAAGTCACTTAATCCATTAATAACTGGAACAGTAGAATGTCGTGCCATTTCTTCTATGGATTGGTGTTGATAAACACGAGCCATAATTCCATCAACATATCGAGAAAGTACCTTAGCAGTGTCCCCAGTAGTTTCTCCAGTACCACCTACTTGCATGACACGATGTTCTAGAAAAAGGGCATGTCCCCCTAGTTGATGCATACCGACTTCAAATGAAACGCGAGTTCTGGTACTGGTTTTCTCAAAAAGCATAGCGAGGGTTTTACCTATCAATAAACGGTGAGGAATTGAATCATATTGTTTCTGTTTAAGGTCTCTAGCATAATCTAGAATATTTTCTAACTCTTGAGTGTCGAAATCTGAGATGTTTATGAAGTGCTTTCCCTTCAAGTCAAATCAACCCTGAAAAACGTTTATCACTAGTCTAGGTAGCATGATTTGAAAGTCCAATAAAGAATTTTTGGTTTAAACTTCAAAAGGGAATTGTTGACCTTAAATGTTCACTTTTTTAAAATGTTTAATTACTAATTGTTCATCGAGGAAATAAAATGGTTAAAAAACGCTTGAACCATTTAACAGGAGCTGAGTGGGTACAGTGGAGTAAATCTGTATGGCGTTTTAAAGAACCAGTAAAAGAGAATTATGGGCATCCTGCTATTTTTCCTGAAATTTTAACTGAACGAGTCATTCGAGCATTCACTAAACAAGGTGACCATATTTTAGACCCAATGGTTGGAACTGGAACTACGAATTTTGTAGCAAAAGGTCTGAATCGGAATTGCACAGGGATTGAAATATCTGATAATTGGGTCAAAGTAGCAAAACAGAGACTAAAAAATGACTCTTACCAGTCAAAAACCATTCCAGAGGAGTTAAACAATTCCACTGAATCAACAAATAAAACTACTGAGTCATTATCTTATAAATCACCTAATCTCATTTGTGAAATTCATAATGATGATGCTTGTAATTTATTGAAATATGTTGAACCAAAAACTATTGATTTGTGTTTCACAAGCCCACCTTATTGGACAGGACTTCATGGGATTAATGGAAAGTATACAGGACAAACTCAGAAGGTAGTTAAACAATATTCGAAATTAAAAAAGGATTTAGGAAATATTGAGGATTATGAAACTTTTTTTTCACATCTCAAAGAGATCTATACAGCAATTTATAAAGCTCTAAAACCAATGAAATATTCTGTAACCATTATTCAGGATACGAGAAGAGGAAGGAATGTTATTCCGATACACATTGACTTTTATAAAATGATGATTGAATTAGGGTTTGATTATCAAGACTTAATTATATGGGAACATCCTACTTATACTACTCGACCTTTAGGTTATCCTACAACCTTTGTTATCTCTCGAGTCCATGACTTTCTCATGGTTTTCCGTAAAAAAGAAGCTATATAGGATTTTCTATGATTCTTAAGAATCTTCAATTGTATAAGAAATATTTAGCAATTGAGAATATAGATTCTCTGCTTCTTCTAAATCTTTAGTTGTACTTTCTAGAAGTGATTTTTCATCGTACCACATTTTGATTTCAGGTTTTAACTCATCAGGCGTTCCTAGTTTGATCTGTTCTTGAGCTTCGTATGTAATTATATTATATTTATGCTCTAACTCTTTAACTCGAACGTTAAAAAGTCCTTCCTCTTGTTTTAATCTTTTGATTTCTCTTTCTAAGGCAGACTTCAGAACATAAAGAGCACTATCTCGATCTCGTAAATTTAAAGGAAGAAGATCAGAAGATTTCATTAATCGGTTAACCATCCTAATGATATACAACCATATAGAATAACCGTTAAGACTATAAATAGCTTAGCGTTATTATTATTAGTCAAAGACGAAATTAGTAAAAAAAATTAAAATAATCTTATTTTCATGATGAGGAACAATAAATGCAGAAAGTTACTTTTCGAATTCCAGAAAAACTTATCGAAATAATTGATGAACTTGTGAAAAGAGGATTATTTGATTCACGTTCAGAAATGATTCGGTTTGGTCTCTTCTGGCAGGAAAAAGAAAGGGGAACCAGCTAGATCTAAGGTTCTACTACGAAAAATCTGTCCAATGGACCAGTATTCTTTTCTTTTGCCTTTCTGTTTCTTTCAGCCCTTAAGAAATGGCGTGTAGAGGTCCTTGCTTTATGTTTTTCAATCGATATGCAAGCGCATATCCCTGATTGGTCACAACCACCTTCAGGAAGATATTGTCGGTTATTAGGGTCATAAAGGAGAGTCCTACCTTCTCCACACGTACAAATAACATCTGAAGGTAAAGTTTCCAGATTCGCACTTACTTTATATGATTCACTAAGTAATAAATTCCAATCCATGTTGCCAGCCCCGTATGCTAATTTATTCACCACTTATGATATTAAACCAGGTGTATGTCGGGATTCATACGATGATTTGTGATTTTGAGATTTTTATCGGGTTAAACTTTTCCACAGTATGTACTCAGATCTGGGTATTCTCTACATAACATCAAACATCAAATCCCACAATATCTGAGAAAAGCAGCTTTAGCGTCTTTATTGAAAGTTAAAGAAGAAATAAACAGTAAATTATCTGATATAAATTTATCCAGCAATTTTTAAGATAATTTTGTTCTAGATGTTTTATACCAACTTAACCTTCATTAAAGCATTAAAACTATTTTTTTAATTCTAAAGTTGGATGGACGCGATTATATGAAGTATTGTAGGTCTAAAATACTCGACTTGTATGTTTTAGCATTTCAAAAAGGTGAAGATATACTTGAAACTTTCCAAAAACATTGTGAAAAAGAAAATATTAGAGGAGGAGCGATACTTCAAGGAATTGGAGCTTTTAAAAGGTGTAGACTAGGATATTTTGATATAGAGAGGAAAAAGTATATAGTCAATGACATATCTGAACCAGTTGAACTAGTCCATTGCTCAGGCACTATTTCTTTAGCTAAAGAAAGTATAATGCCTCATATTCATGCAACAGTTGCAAAACAAGATGGCTCTTGTGTTGGTGGTCATATAATGTTTGGTTCAATAATTAGCATTACTGCTGAAATAGTTGTTGTAAAAATTGAAGCAATGCAGAGAAAAATAGATACTGAAACTGGATTAATGCTTTTAGATCCAGAATAAATACCTTCAATTACACCACAAATGTATCTATAATCTGTTCTGTTGCCTTGAAAGCAGGAGATTCGTCCTTGATATTTAATAGGGAACCTTCGGACATATTTAATTTA
>JAEOTI010000090.1 GCA_016839955.1 Candidatus Hodarchaeota archaeon
AAAGTATTATTACTATTAGAAAATTCTGTTATTTGAACTCCTAATGGTCGAATAAATATTCTTTTGTATTTATATTGATAATAATACGACTTGTAGGTCGGTTATTTGTCGGTCTCCTATTGTTATTGCTTTTTATTCACTAAATCTGATTGATCATTCTTCTTGATTTCCCTTCTAGAACGTTGGAAGATAGCAACAATCCCAATCACAAATAGTGGAAGTAAAATTGTCCAGTATCCAAGTAGTAACCAATTTTCCTTATCATCATCCTTCCCATATTTCAAAATCTTCCCAGTTGTTTCCCATAGAACTTGGCCATCTTGTCCACTAACAGCATAAATAAATCCAAATCGTGTGGTTACTGCAATATCTTGCGTGCCATCACCGTTCACATCAAATTTACCTGAGTCTAAGTTGCCCACTGCATCGTTAGGTCCCCGTCGAAGGTTAGTACATTCCCACAATGTACCACCAGTTTTCCCGTTGATTGCATAAATTCCTGTTAGACCTGGTTCAGGCGTATCCTCAAAACTTCCAACTATATAATCAGGAACTAGGTCTTGAGTAAGATCGATCGTAGTAGTTTCAGAAAGGTATACTCCAATGTAGTTCTCCCAGAGAATTGTTCCATCGATTCCATCCAAACCTAAAACCCACGTTGTAAGGAGTGTCATGACATCTGGTACATTATCATTGTTAATATAAGCAATTTGAAGGTGGTTTGCCCCTTCATTATTTCTGTAAAAATATGAAGAGAGCCAAAGTTCTTCTCCATTGGTGCCATTGAGCAAATAAACGAAATTTCCACCACTAACCATAATCTCTGGTAGATTATCATTGTTGAAATCAGCTATGGTAATATCTCTAGTGTCCATATCAAAATTAGGATTCACATTACCGTGAGTGATGTACTGATCAGTCCATAGCAATTCTCCATTAAGACCGTTAAGTGCAAGGGTATAACTTTCAAGTCCAGGAAGCCAACAATCCTCAGAAACAAGTGCGATATCTAATATTTCATCTTGATTGAAATCTGCAAGCTGATAATGATTAATTGCCTTCATTAGCGTTGTACTATTCCATTTTAATTCTCCGTTTCTCGCGTCTAAAAGAAAAACTTGACCAATATGTTCTGTATATTTTAATGTAAGTCCAATAAGAAGTTCATCTTGCCCATCACCATTAAGATCATCCACTAAACCATCAGCATAATATACATATTCACTGGACAAGGAATTATTCCATATAATGTTAAGATTGTTTCCATCCAATGCATAGAAGGTAGATTTATTATCAAATCTAGTAAATAAAAATATATCTGGGATTTCATCCTCATTGATGTCTGTAGCAGCGAAGGGATAACAAATAACACCATTTTTGAATTCTCGGAGCCATAATCGATTTCCAGTTTCCCCATCTACGGCAACGATGCCTCTATGCTCGAGGTCCATGATGAGATCGGCAGTTCCATCTCCTGTAAGATCAGCAAGAATTGTACGCCAGATTCCAATGTATTGTGATGTTATATTTTGGTTTTCTGTAACATTAGCTTTCACTGACAAGACATTCGTTTGAAACAATATCAATAATAGAAGTATTGATGAATAGTTAATCTGAGATTTTTTCACCGTTGATTCCATTCTAAGGACGTTTCTAAATTTATTTTGGCAACAATACGACTTGTAGACCGGTTATTTGTCGGTCTCCTTTTGAATCACGAGCTGAAAATGTTTCGAAGTTGAAATCCCATTTTCCCTCTTCTTCTACTTTGATTAAATGGGCTATAACCGCTGTTGTTGATATTCCCCTTGGGCCATATCCACGTAATGCAACAGGTTTTTTCCCTCTTCCTAGAAAACTTGTAATAGCCTTTCGTGTCTTATATATCTGGACATTTCCTCGTGGGTTTAACTCTACTAATAAATAATCATCTCGGTTATAAAATTCAATTGGCTCAGTTACTGAAACTGAGAGTATTCTTGTTCCTAGTTTAAGAGATTCTGGGACATCCATGATTTCTCAACTTCGAAATAGAATCCATTTCATTCAATTGATTATGTTTTTTTTCCACCTAATATAGATGTAAGTGGTAAAATCTCGCGTGCAGTACCTTTCTGGACCTTTATTTTCCGGAGGAGTAAAGCTCGAGCAGGTCTAAGTTTTCCTCTGAGTAAAGAGATCCAAGAATCAGATTTTCCTTCTAATATTACATGAGCTTCTAGATCATCCGAAAGCTCTTCGTACTCGTCTATTTTAGTAATTGTTCCATCATCAGCAAAAAAAGCATGAAATCCTATTTCAAGATCTGTAATTTTGAATAAAATATTCTGATTCCAGTTTTTCATTGGTTTTTTTTCATCATTTCGTTCCTGGAATTTCTCTATTTCAGATTTTATGTCTTGAACACTCATGAAAATTTTCCCTCTTAGATTACTTAAGGAAAAGATCTAATAAATAGAATATTCTTTTTCATTTTGTTATCTTGTATTTGTAAGAGGTTAATCTTTACAACAAGGATGTATTTATTTTTACCTGTTTAAAGAGTAATCTTTTCAGTATGAATAAGAAGAAGACTTTAGAAATTGAAGGTGATCTTTGTTTATAATAATGATTTAAGGGATAAGTTAAACGTCTACTAGAAACTTCCGCTTTCCTTGAGATTGGTCAATTCTCATTTGTTTTGTAACGTTGTTGGTGATTAATTGCCAGGTGCAGTTGTAACGATATTTGATGTCACGATGGGACCAAAATCAGTCTATTCTTGTGGTTTAGAGGACAAACAAGCCATTAAAATCGCTGTCAAATCACATATTACCTTCAGTATGCATGATTCTGGTACTACCCAAACTTCAGGTGATGCAGTTGTTCCCATCCAAGAACTTGATATGACTGCATTTGTCTATCTTTTCAAAGCATTAGGACATCCGGCAACTCTTAGTTACATTGTTGATTCTTCAATCCAAGCTTCCTTGTATAAAAATGTACACATGTTAAAGGTTCAAGCAGAAAGAATCGTAGAACAAGTAATGATTGATTTGGAAAAATTTGAGGGGAAGAAACTAAGTAAGGAAACACAAAACCTTCTAAAAGACTGGAGTTCTGACCTACCAGACTTTGTAGAAATGACCGTTGAAGAAGAAGTCCTTACAAAGAAAATCACAATAAAAAAATCTGAAACTGAAGGCTCATTTTCATTCCTTACAAAGATCCTCAAGGGAGATTTTGAGAAAATCATTACTCAGGTTATCCGAGGAGAAACCGTTTATGTTGCAGGCGACCGTCCAATGTGTGAGCTTGCAATTGCCACTCTTGAAGCCTTTTGTCCCCAAATTCCGAAGAAAATAACTTACACCGACTCATACATTCCATCAGGGAAAGCAGATCTTATTGGAATACCTGTCTCTTTTATGAAAGTTTACATTGGCAGCAATGTGGTTAATCTGCAAACCGGTAAGGTTGGAGGAGGCCAGAAGAATCCATTCTCTAAAAAACTGTTGGATATCGCTAAGAAGCATTCTCAGAGGGATGCTGAGGAATTTATTAGAAAAGAAATTGGGTTTCTCGTATCCAAAGCTAATGAACTTGTTGAAACGTGCATGTTAGGCACTCCTTCTGATGATGATCTTAGCAAATTTCGAAAAGATGTTGGAGGAGATAAATTCACATTGATTATTGACATAGCGGGAAATCTTAATCCAAAAGTTAAAGATCTTCTTCCAAAAGATGCAGGGGAACGTTTTGCGGATTTTTTGACAAATTTATAAATCAGTTTTATGATCATAAAACAGAGCTTGGTCTAAACTAAAAAAAAACATTTCTATCTAATGTACTCACGTTCTGACATTTTTTATTCAGTTAGTTTTTTCTATTGAGTCAAAACAATCCATGAGAAATTTTGAATGTGATTTACATCAAATCAGAAGATATAATTAGTATCTTAATTTGGCAAATTATATGTCAAAATTTTCTTATTAATATACAATGTAACTCAAGAAATACTAATGGATGCGATCTTTTTGGAAATTCTAAGTATTGCAACAATGATAATTATAGGATTAGCTGTTATCAGTTTTATTGGAGTAGGCCTAAGGCTTTTTGGATCATTTCGACAAACACGTAAATTACAGACCCTAGTCATATCAATAGGCTTTTTGATTGGGGCTATAGGCATGCTGTTCCTCGTAGGAGAACATCTCATCATGACAACAGGTCATGAGGAATCAGAAGAATTAGCAGATCTGGCTGATCCTGAAGTTTCTGCCCAAGCATATTTTATAGCAACACTCGCAGTTCTATTTAGCATTATAAAGATTTATTGTTATGATTTATTCGCTCTGAGTTTCTTTACCGAGAATCGTGGAAAAGTACTTCTAATTTCAGCTCCATTTCTTGTTCTACTACTCATTTATTATATACTTTGGATTTGGACAGGTCTACCTGAAGGATCTGGTTACTGGGAGTTTAACGATGATGCGAACCTTTGGGACATTGATCGAAGTGGTGAACATGAAGGTCTTCTGTTCTTAATTATGTCTGTTCCACTTTTCTTATCACCATTAGTTATGTTTTATGGGGGTTATCGAGTTCGTGCAAGAGCACCATTAATGAAACGTATGATCCTATTATCATTTGGTCAATTAATTGCAACATTTGTGTATGCTCTTGAGATCTTGGAACCTGCTCCAGAAATAATGGTAGTTGCACGTCTAGGCTGGGTATTCTTCCCTCTATGGATGTATATTTGGTTTACATTACCGGATTTTGCCAAGAAATGGATTAACTGGGAAGGATAACGCTTCCTTTTTTTCATTTTTTATATTGAACGGTGCAAAAAGGACAATCTATCCTGAATAATCTCAATTAAAGGTGTTTCAGGTTTATAGGCACTATTCTCTTTATATTCGGGAGAATAACCAACTTTTTGGAGGTTACTTATAGCTTCTTCAGCAAGAAAGGGACGGACTCTTTGGATAATCTCTATGCTGGAAAGTAAGTTATAGGGATTTAAATCATCTAAAAGTTCAGGTCGTTTTTCAACATAATCAAGGATATTAGAACCAACCTCTTGAGCCAGAGGGATAGGATCTTCTGGACCACAAACAAGTAATACACTTATCATTTCGCGTTGAATCTTAACCAGCTGACGAGTCTTTCCGTCTGGAAAGTCTACTTTGAAGCTTTTGATACCACCAGAATGTTTTTGTTTAGCGAATGCATCAATTGCGGTAATTAAACTTGTTACATTTTCAGGTTGTTCCTCAGTTGATGAAAGTTGAACGTGACCAATTGGTAATCCACTATCTGCGCGATAAACATATACATCATAGATACCAAGTTTAGTTGTATAAAGGTCCAATAGACCACTTATTAACCAATCAACAGCTTGTGAAAGACCTTCACCAGTTTTAGATGACAATGGAAAGATTTGAATTCCAATTGATGTCATATTCAAAATTTCACTCAGTTGAAGTCTGTCTATTAGTGTACTGACTGAGAGAGCCGTCTCAGCGTCAGATTTATTTCCAAGAATGAAAAAAACTGTGCCTTTTGAAATGTGTTTGACGATTTCGGGAAGTAACTCGCTTGTTTTTTCAACAGACTCTTGATTAGACATATCAACGACACAGATAAGTGCATGAGCCCATGGAGTGTATAGTTTCCAATCTAACGTAGAATGTTCAAGATCCATTGCTCGATAATGGATTCCACCATGCATAAACCCATCATGGTAGAGACCTTTATGGAAGTCAGGTTGAAAGCTCGCAGTTTTTAGTCGATGCAAAAGGGTAGTCTTACCTGCACCTTTAAGGCCAAGAAAAAGGACTGAAATCCATTCAGGTTGATTTTTTTCCAAAGAATGTCCTTCCTTTTTCCTTAAGTAAAATTGAAAGAATATTTGAGATTGAATACTTCCATTTATTCTTCTTAGTTATGTTTTTCCCTTTTTCTTAAGCTATTTACTTTCTAACTTCAATATTCTTTAAAACAAGCTCTCGGTATTATTTAAGATCTAATACTCCAATTACT
>JAEOTI010000013.1 GCA_016839955.1 Candidatus Hodarchaeota archaeon
ATATAGCCGACTTTTTTTATACCCTCTTTTAGATAGTATTTTGGAGAAATCCAAAAATTATGAAAATTATAGAAAAGGAGGGATGAAGCGATGAAAAAGAAGGTTAAGAAGAAAGAAAATATATTAGCTTTAGGAATGTATTGTCTTATAGTTGCATTCACGATCCAAATTCTTGGTGACGCTAACATCTTAATAGATTTCGCTTCTCTATTTTTCATTATGATAGCGATTTTTGCTAATGCCATATATCTCGTAGAAGTATCTTCTGTAAAGAAAAAGAAATAGTTTTTTTTTTATTCTACAATATCCTATTATTCAAGTAAAATTTTTATAGTACATCATCTAAACTTATATCTTGTTCTTCAGCAATTTCTTTCCACTGTTCTATTGCTTCCAATGCTATTTCTTCACTCATTTGCTCAATTGCATAGCCTGCGTGAACAATAACGTAATTACCTACTTCAGGATTCATGATAAGTGCGATTATGACAGTTTGTTCGAGACCATCAAAGTCTATCAAGGCGGAATTATTTTTTTTATCAATACTAATAATTTTTCCAGGAATAGCTAAACACATGAGTAAGAATTAAACCTAATTTTATTTCTAATTGTCCAAATTTTTTATTCTAAAAAAAACTAATGTTTATATTAAATCGTATCTCGAATTAGTACAATAGATACTATTTTTCATTGAGTGAAATAAGATGTTCTTAGATAAATTAAAGGAAATTCCTAAAAATCTTTATTTGATCGTGATGTTTGTGGGAGGATTGGTCCTATTTTTAGCAATAAATACGTTAGTATTTCAAGCTTTTAGCAGCTCTAGTCTTTTTACTACTTATGGAATCTTAGATTTCGAATTTGCGTGGACTGTAGAACAAGCAGAACTTATATTTACGTCTTGGGGTTCTACTGGCATGGCTATACAAGATGCTGGCGTTTATTGGGATTTTTTATACATTATAGGATATGTATCTTTTGCTTTTGGTGGAATATTACTTGTTACGAGAAAAGTCTCGGGTAATTTTCAAAAAATAGGGTTATACGTGAGCTTTATTGCCGTCTTATCAGGTTTATTTGATGTAATTGAAAATATTTTTCTATTGATAATGCTCCAAAATTCAAGTGCTATCCCCGCGATTGCACCTCCCATTGCTGCAATAATGGCTACAATAAAATTCTCTTGTTTAGCTATTGCATTAGTATATTTCGTGATAGGATTAATTATGGTTTTAATTATCTCGATTAAAAAAAAATAAACAATTCTCACTAACTTTTTTTATTTTTTCTTATGTTTATCGTGCATAATAATCAAAGATATCATCAAGCCAATTGAAAATCTCTTCCTTGGATAAGTTATCGATGTTGAATTTAAGTCGTTCAAGCTCTTTAAGCAAATTCTGCATTTCAAGAGGAACTTTCTTTTCTGATAATTCAAACAAGAATTCATTAGCTTTCGAATTCAACTCTTTTATCCCAGCTGCAAGAGACTTATATTCCATGTTAGCATCGATTTCACTTAGAGTATTTATTAAACTAAAGAGCATCTCTGTTTTATTTCCCTTAAATGCATAATTAAAATTATAATAGTATCCACTTACATCGTCCAACGGGATCAATTCATTGTATCTATTATCTATTCGAATAATCGATTTTACATTTTTAAACAATAAAGAAGGAATCCATGTAAATATTTGATAGCCCGTCTCGTATTTCTTACATTCGATTGAGGGAAGAAAACGATTATCCGTTTTAAAATGACCAAAAGGGATGATAATAAAATCAATTGATTCCATGGGTCTTGCTCCTCCTAAATTAACGGGTAAATGTTCTATTAGATGGATGCTATCTACTTGCTGATTAAAAACATCAAAAATCATTCTATCGTGAGCAGATCGATATAAATAAAATATCAATCCCTCAAATCCTCGCAACTCTAATTTTATATTAAATTCCACGAGTTCCTCAAAATCTTCTTTCTTGTTAAATTTGAGATCTAAAAAGAAATGTGAATAATTCTCAATAAATTGAAAAAACCATGGAGGGGGCCTAGTCGAATCAAAACTTATCATTTTTTTTATTCGGAAATATTAGTTTTCTCTAACCCAATTATCAGTATTATTAGTAATTCATCCGAACTATTTTAGTTTGATGGATTGTTTAATATTTAGTTTTTTCTAACTTTTAGGTTAAAAATTAACTATTTAATGTCTTTTTCTCCACAAATTTATAATATAGGATGTGTAATTTTGTTTAAAAAAGTTAAGCTAAAGGAAAAGAAGATTTAGGGGTATTTATGGAAGCATCTTAACATAGTTTTAGCAAAGTTAGCTGGTGAAATGCACTGGAAGCAATCAATGCAAGAGGCTTTATCTTGTCCTTTTTCCAAGAGATTGACAAAATCTGGTTCATTAATGAAAGGTTTACTCATTGAAATCAAATCTACAATATCATTTTCTAGAAGAGATTCCATCGTCTGTTTAGTTCTTATTCCAGATACAAGACTCAGAGGTAAACCAGGAACAGCAAATCTTATTTTCTGGGCATAACCTCCCCAAGTTGCTTCAAAAAAACCACTATCTTCAGCTGATCTTCCTCTAGTTTCACGTATCGATTGATCTTGTTCTGGTCCACCTCCACTTAGCTCAGCAAAAGTAATTCCAAGTTTTCTAACTTTCTCCAAAACAACAATTGTATCATCAACACTTAATCCTCCTTTGAGTGAAAAATCATCTGTGTTAATCTTTATACCAATAATAGCTTTTTCTCCAAGTTGCTTTCTAATTTCTTCATAAACATCTAAAAGAAGCTTCATACGTTTTTCTAAATTTCCTCCGTATTCATCTTCTCTTTTGTTCACTCTATCTGAGAGAAATTGTGAGATTAAATATCCATGAGCTGCATGAATCTGTACTCCATCGAAACCAACTTCAACAGCTTTCTTAGCAGCTTTTCCAAAATCTAAATAGATCTGTTTGATCTCTTCCAGAGTTAACTCCCTAGCTTTTCTCTTACCTCGCCCATAAAAAGAAGCTGTAACTTTTTCATTAATAGAGGCATACCCCCCGTGATTTATTTGAGCAATAACCTTTGATCCATTTGCATGAACAAGCTCTACTAACTCTTTCATTCTAGCCAGATGAATCTCTGAACTAAGACCAGATTGTTTCTCATGTGCTTTACCTTTTTCACTAATGAATGAGTGACCTTTGATTATCAATCCAATATTACCCTTGGATAATTTATCATAATATTCCAAAATTGGATCTGTCAAAGTTCCATCATCTCTAGACCAATATGATGTTGTTGCAGATCGAACAAATCTGTTTTTAAGTTCTAGATTCCCCAATTTGAATGGAGAAAATATAATTGACATAAGCAAAATATTGGTATCTCATAAAAAAATCTTCGGCTATCTGAATTAACTACTCAAAATCAATGATATTAAAAAAAATAAAATAAAAAAAAGATAAGAATCGATTATTATGTTTATAATCCAAAATCTTCTAATTTCATCCGAGTTCTGTGAAATTTAAGACCTATTGCATCAGCACTAACACCCATTGCCAAAGAGAGTAATTCAGTAATATATAATACTGGAACTTTATATTCTGTATCATATTTCTTACCTAAATCTCTTTGGCGTGTGTCAAATTGTTGAAAACATGCCGGACAGTTTACTACTAAAATATCAGCTCCAACTCCCTTAACACTGTCCATTTTTACTTTCAAATTTGCCATGCCGTGCTCTTCATAGGCATTTGTTACTGCGGATCCACAACAGAGAATTTCTTCTTCATAATCCACTATCGTTGCTCCAGTAGCAGCAACAAGTTCTTTCAATGTAGTTGGACGCATTGGATCGTCGCTTTCCATCCATTCTGCTGGTCTCATGTAGTGACAACCAGGATGAACTGCTACTTTAAGTCCAGAAAGCGGTTTTGTAACAGCTCCCTTGACTTTATCAATGTTATCCTTCAACACATCAACAAAGTGTTTTACATCTATTGAACCTTTATAATCTTTTCCGATTTTGGATAATTCTGCGTTCACTTTTCCTTTTTTCAAGCTATCATGCTTTAATTGGAATTGAACTCCACGAAGCGTATTAGCACATCCGTTACATAAGGAAATGATATCTTTCCCTTCAGCTTCTGCTAAAGCTAGATTTCTTGCACCAAGTGCTAACCAAGCATTATTATCAAATGATTTCATGCCAGTTGGATCTGGACAGCAACTAAAAGGAGCACTTGTAGTAGTAATACCGACTTTCTCAAAAACTTTTCTTGATGCAGCCTCGATAAACGGAATCCGATTACCAATCGTACATCCTTCAAACATTTTATATTCTGTCATTTTAATCTCTCCCTCTACTTTAGTTTCTTATCAGAACCAATATTTTTTAATAAGGTTTGCACTTCATTCACGTCTGGAGCTGCTACAGCAGGAATTCCTAATTGCTCACGCCTTCTCTCAATAGCTGGTTGAGAAGGAATAGCTTTCGCACTGTCAAATATTGCTTGTGCTTGACCATAAATAAAATCAGGTGCATTTCCTGCTTTAACCGATTCATTTTTTAAGAACGTGAATATTTCTGTGAGTTCTATCTTTTGTGGACATACTTCATCGCATGTATCACATACAGTACAACCCCAGATGGTTAATGCATCTGCTGAAAAGATAGCATCTTTATATCCTAATAATGCGTTTAAGATGTTTGCCCTTGGATTATAGCCTGTAGTTGTATAAAAGTCAGTCGTGACCGC
>JAEOTI010000668.1 GCA_016839955.1 Candidatus Hodarchaeota archaeon
CAAAAGTTGTCTTCTGATTCTGAAGGTAAAAGCTGGTTTCATGTTGTTGCGAATCCAAATCTGGTATCACTTGGACTTGAGATGATGGAAGTTTTAATCAGTGCAGATAATGAGCAAAAATTACAAAATACAGAAAGAATCTGTAAAGAACACCCTTATACGTTATTCAGCAGTAGATGTTATGGTGACACCAACGGAATGCTGCTACAATTCAGAATTCCTACAGGAACATCCTCTCTCATTCAAGACTTATTTAAAAGATCAAAAGAAAATAATTTAATAGATGATTATTTAATTCTACCCTTTAATAACATTCACCCCATTTATACCACAGTAAATATTGACCATTGGAACCCCTCAACTTATTCTTGGGCCTTTGATTGGAAAGAATGGTTTATGTTGGATATTAAGACCGGAAATATCCCGACTCATAATGACACTCCAGGATCTGCGAAGAGTTGGCTTAAACGGTCTGATGTCGCTATTCTGAGTGAACTAGCATCCAATGCTAGAAGAAAAAATGTAGAAATAATGGAATCCCTTGAAAATGAGGGGTATGAATTCACTGCTCAAACTTTTGGGAGAAGATTGAAACGAATTAATGAAGAGTGCGTAATGGGCTACCGTGTTTTTCCAGATCCTGTAACATTTGATCTTTATAGCCCAGTCTTTTTTTGGGGTGAAGGTAGTAAAACAGAAGTGAAAAAACTTGAAAAAAGAATTTCTGAAGTACCTATACCTTTCACCTCTACTTTCAAATCTACAGACACAAAATTATTTTGGTATATTCATTTGACAACAGTCCATCTCTCTGACTTGCTACATTATTTGCGACCGATTTTTACAGATCTCCATTTCAACTATATTGACTCTCCAAGGAGTAAGAATTATCTTCCATGGCCAATGACTTTTGATGACTCAACCTCAGATTGGCGAACAGACAGTAAATTTATGGTTGAAAGTGTAATTAATGAAATTTAAGTGATTTTTTGCTTAAATACACTTCTATCTCTTCATCATCTTATAACTCTTTCAATTTCTCAATGGATTCAAGTTTAGCTAATACACCTACTGTAAATGCTGGATTGATTTCAGTTTCAGTACTAACTTGAGTTTTTTCCTAAGAATAACTATAAAGTTTTTCCAGGAGCCCAATAATCTACATCACCAAGTGTAACTACTTCTATCGAATGTTCAACTTCTGCTATTATATCTGTTTCAAAATAAACTTCTTCTCCCCATATTTTAATAATATTAATAAAAGGAAATTCCATAAGAACTTGTTTAATAACCAATTGTTATTTGTTATCAAAAAATTTAGTAGTGAAATCTCCTTTTCATATCTTAAATATATCAATCCCCAAACTTGTTAAGAGAGAATTATTATGAAAAATGAACCAAACATTCAGAATCATGATAGTCTTATTTCAAAAAAAAAAAATCGGGAAAGGAAGGAATTTTAGCTTTTCCAGGATTTCCTGTTGTTTTAGTTTGTGTAAGAAAGAATATTCTTACCGTGGCAGCCGTCAACTTCTTTTCCTTTAGGGATCCACCTATGGTTATGATTGGTATTGTCCCAAAAAGATATTCATTTGAATTAATTAAGGAGACTAATGATTTTTCAATCAATATTCCTACAATTGATCTTTTTAAGGCAGTTAAAGTATGTGGTTCCAAATCAGGTAGAAATACGGATAAATTTGATGTAACAGGTTTATCGCCAAGAAAAGCGGAGAAAATTTCGTCTTATATAATTGAGGAGTGTCCAGTGAGCTTAGAATGTAAGATTGTACATACTATTGATCTAAAGGGTACACATGTCTGGTTTATTGGTGAAGTTGTTCTAAGTCATATCAGAAAGAATTACAAACGCTCCCAAGCGCTGCTTTATTGGCCTCAAGAATATCGGTTTGTTGGAAATACGGTTGAATAGAATTTATTTGAATAGCTTAGAAAGGTAGAAAAGAAAAAGAAAAAATCTGATATTATTAAAACAGAATGAAATCAAAAATTATTGAGCGGGACCAAGTTGTCGAATGAAGAAATAATTGATTCTCTCAAACAAAAAAATAAGCTGCTCACCGAAGAAATAGAGTTTCGTAAGAGAAAAGCAAAAGAAAGAGATATAGCTTTGGCAGCATTTGGTCGGGCCGCCAATGCCCTTGTTTTCGGGGGCGAAAAATACAAAGAAGCTGTAGAATTGTTTATTGATTCATACTTAGCAGGATTAAATGAATATAAGCTTTCTCTCAAAGACGCTCAAGAAGTAACAAAAGAAGCACTATCAGAGTCAAAAAAACAACCATAACATGTTTATTCATTAAAATAGTTCAAATCTCATGAGTTTTTCGTCAATTAGATTTCATCATTAAGTTTTACCGTATTTTTTCTTGTGGAATAGAAGATGTTAAACTCTACTTCTAATAAAAATCATTTTTTTGGTCTCACAACATCTGAATTTGACTCTTCGAATCTAGTAGTGATGGGAATACCTTGGGATGTTTCTTCTTCTTTTAGGAAGGGCGCAGCTAAAGCTCCTTCCTATATTCGCAAGGCAACAACTGGAGATCTTTATAACGCCTACACACAACAAAATATCAGCTTGACAGAAAAGTGGCGGATTTATGATATTGGTGATGTTGAATTTTCCGGTAACGAGGTAGACACGGCCCGTATGGACATTTTCGCTACTTTGAAGTATTTGGGAGATAATTATAATGAAAAATCTTTTCTTTTTCTTGGTGGAGATCATATTTCAACTTTTTTCAGCTTTGAAGCACTCTTAAAACTTGGAATAATAGATGAGAGCAATTCAGGTATTATTTACTTCGATGCTCACCCAGATCTTTACCATATATACGATGGAAACCATTTCTCTCATGCTTGTGTCGTTAGACGGTTAATTGATGAATTAAACGTTAACCCATCCAGGATTTTCCTCGCAGGAATACGTTCCGCAACTCCGGATCAATTGGATTTCGTTGAAGAAACAGGGATCTCTTTTGTCCCCCAAACTCGAATAAGGAAGGATGGGGTGTCAACACTCACAAAAGTTCTCAAAGACGATTCTTGGAAAGATATTGAATCTATCTACCTATCAATTGACATGGATATACTTGATCCAGCTTTTGCTCCAGGTGTGGGAAATCCCGAACCTGGTGGGTTGACTACCGCTGAACTAGTGGATTTAATTCACGAACTAGCGGGATTACGGATTCAAGCTTTTGATATTGTCGAACACTGTCCTGCTTATGATAATTCAAACATCACTGCATTTTCTGCATCCAAATTGATCAAAGAAGTTCTTGGGATCATGTGAAGATTTAGAATTGGTCGCATTAAGATTATGTTCTTACAACCTTATTTTTTAAGATGTAGGTCAAGAAACTGATAATCCTGATTTAACTAATTGAACATAAGGAGAAATTGGAACTTCAATTTTATAATTATTGAGCTTGACGTAAATATGCTTGGCTTTCTTTTAAATACGAAATCAACTCTTTAAGTTGAAGTTGTTCGAACATATCAGGTGTCTGCTCAATTAAATTTTGAAATGTTGTTAATTGCTCTCTTAGTTGTGTTATTTCTTCTTTTGCTTTGAGAGCTATTGGTTGTAAATTTCGTTCATTCGCTAGCAACTCTGCTAATTCAAACCGCTGGATTGCTCCAGGTAAATCAAATATAGTTCTTTTGAGAAATCCTTGAACTAAAATCGTTTCAACATAAGCTCCGTGTAGATGATTTTGCTTGCAAAGTTGTTCGAGGTTAATTAATAGTTTATCAACTTGATCTTTGTGTTCTGACTTCTGGGTAGTTAAATATAATTGTAAATGAATCTGTACAAGTAATTGTGTTGCATCTACCTGTAATTCGAAATTTGGAAGCCCTTCAGCTAGGTTAATTGCTTTTAATCCATACTCTAAAGCACTCGAAAGATCTAGTTTTTCCATTTTAATTTGGCAAATCGCTAATTTTTCAAACAAAATAACCTCTGGGAGTTCCGACGTCTGACTAAGTTTTGTCAGTTTTTGTATTCCTGCCTGAGCATCAAAAATAGCTTTTTTTCCGAGTGAAATACGAATTAATTGATAATAAGACTCTGCAATATCTCGAGGGTTACCTATTTGTTCCGATAATAATAAACTATCTTTGACATATCTCTCAGCTTTATCAAAATCTCCATTCCGCCAGTAGATAATTCCTAGATTATTGAGAGTAAGCGCAATATCTCGTGAATTACCAATTTTTCTATCTAATTCAAGACTCATTTTATAATAGTGCTCAGCTTTATCTAATTCTCCTCTTTGTGAAAAAATAACTCCAAGATTACTTAGAGACGAAGCAATATCTTGCTGATTGCCAATTTGTTTATCAATGGTAAGACTTTGCTGATAGAACTCCTCAGCTCGATCCAATTCGCCACGATATCGACAAATGACACCTAAATTGCTTAGGCAAGAAGATACTTCACGAAGGTTACCTAATTGATCAAAAAGCTTTTGACTTCGTTGAAAATAATTTTCTGCAAGATTTAATTCGCCTAATTGCCAATTTATTACTCCTAGGTTTATTAGAGAAGAAGCGATTTCAGAGTTGTTTTTCAGTTGTTCTCGTATAATGAGACTCGATTCTAGATAATTTTTGGCTTGATCTAATTTCCCTTGTCGTCTAAATATTACCCCTAAATTACTCAGTGAATCCCCTTGTCCACCAATATCTGAAGGTTCTTTCCTTGCAAGCGTTAATGCGTCTCGAGCACACCTTTCTGCTTTTTCTAATTGACCTAAGCGCCACAAACATTGACTCTGTTCATTAAGAATTGCTATTTTTTCATGTGCTGAGAGTGACTGCTGTTTTTGGATTTTCTCAAGCAATTTAAGGGCTTCTGAGAATTTACCGATTTGTCTTAGTCTTTTTACTTCTTCAATAGAGTTTGACAACCGCAATTTCCACTCAATAAATACAAAGTAAGTTTGTGTATGCTTTCTCAGTGGTTATTCTTAAGAATTAACGACTTCATTAGGATTTAATGTAAAATGGAAAATACAAAGTAAAATTTACCTTTTAACAAAGAATGATGTTTAAAAAAACATTACAAACCCTACGTTTGGAGTAAAAAGTATGGATATTGTCCCTCTGGCTGCAGAAAGTCTCGGTACTCGGAGCATGGCAACTTGGGTAACAATTAGTAGTAGAAATTTTAATTTGTTAATAGATCCAGGAGTATTAGTGGGTGAGAAAAGATTTGGTTTGAAACCTCATATCAAAGAAATCGAACGGAATCTTGACCATTGGAATATAATAAGTGCTCATTTATCGAAAAGCAACTATGTCGTAATTAGTCACTATCATTATGACCATTATAACCCTCGAATACCACAATTATTTAAGGACAAAGTCTTGTTTTTAAAAAACCCCCGCCCCAACAACCGTAATCAAGAACAAAGGGCAAAAATTTTCTTAGAAAAGATAAAAGGACTATCTAGTAAAGTTTACCATTCTGATTGGCGGACATTTGACTTAGATGAGGGTATTCAACTGAGTTTTTCTGGAGCCCTTCCTCATGGTCCAGAAGGTGCGAAAACAGGCTATGTGGTTGCAACAACAATAAAATTTAGTAATAAGGTGTTCACTCATACGTCTGATGTCCTTGGAATACAATCTGAAGTACAACTAAATTATATTCTCGAGCAAAATCCCACAATCCTTTACATAGATGGACCATCAACTGGAAGAGGAAAAAAAACTGAAATAAAAAAATCAGTGGTCTCATTAAATGTTATTCTTTCAAAAACAGAAGTCAAAGAGATTATTTACGACCATCATATGCTACGTAATCTGAATTGGATCAAATACCTAGTTGAGTTCATAAAACACTCTGAACACATGGGAGTTAAGACATACACCGCTGCAGAGTTTTTAGGTAAGAAAAATGATCTTTTAGAAGCAAATCGAAAATTATTGTATGAGAATCAAAAGGATCTTTAATTTTTCATTTTTTTTTACTTATCCAAAAAAGGATAGGATATAATGAGACATTTTTGGTTTTTTTTTACAATCTTAATTCTATGTTCAATCAATCATTTAGGGCAAGCAACAGAATACTCAATAATTGAACAAACAGAAACAATATCATTAAAAAAAGGTGATCGGCCCTTTGCTGGTACTGATGATGAAGTTACTGCTATTTTATTCGAAGGTATCGTAAATCCGAACAACAATCTAACAATTGTCAATAGAACAGTTTCAGATGTAATATCTCCAATTCCTCTAGAATTGTCTCTTTGGTATATAGCTTGGGATGAAGAGGGGTACATATATTATGATTATAAATGCACTGTAAATGGCTCTTTAGACCCAAATGATCACGAAATCTCACAAGGAGATCAGTTCAATTTTGCTTTCTTCTGGTATTTAACAAAATCAAATTATGCACACTTACCTCATCAACTTGTTTTAAGGGTAAGAACTGGGTCTATTTTGATTGATTTTGAAGGCTCTGTGACCCTAGAAGTTCATTATTCCTTGTCAGGCAATGAAAATGTTAAGAAAGGCGGTTCGAGTACTCCTGCTTTCGATTTCACTCTCGTTTTTATTACCTTACTAGCTGCAAGTGTTTTTTGGAGAAAAAAAAGATAAATATTTACAACTAAACTTCAAAAGACGAAATTTCGGTCGAAGAGATTAGATTCGACAATTGTGTTTTATAGGTATCAACTTCATTCACTTCTAATTCTCCTGAAAGTCTTAATTCGTTTAGAACCTCACATAACATATTTATTGCGTCAGTTGGTGTTGGTGCAGGTATTGTAGCCAGTGCAATAGAAATTTTTTCATGTGGCTTAGCTCCCGTAACTTTTAATGCATTTCTAACAGTCGCTGTAATTATTTGATCCATTGTTAGTTGTGATGCTTCGTGTGATCTTGTTTGAGCCATTTCTTCGAAATTTAAGGTAGTCATTTGACAACACCAAGTCAATTGTTTTCCTTAAGTCAATAATATTGAGTGATACATGGATAATATTGAACCGACACAAATGATAAATATGTATATACTTAGAAAAACTGTTTTCAGATTAAATAAAAAATCTAATCTTCTTCACTAAGAGTCTCTGCAATGATTTTCAGGTCTTCTAGCTTAAACCGTTTGAAATGAAGTCCATTATAAATATCTACTTCAAAATTCTCACTTTTCACACCAATCCAAGGTCCAAGTGATAAAACTGATGTACCCATCTCTTTTGATACTTTGAGCTCTTCAGCTCCTGGTATTACATCACTTCCTAAAACAGAAACAGTTTCTAATCCTTCTACTCCAGCGGTTTCAGTGGTTACTAAAAAAGTCAATCCTTTAACTATACTACAGTCCTTTGAGATAGATCGAATTACCATTGAGTTAAATGGTAAATTTTCTACAATTACACCAAGGGCTTTCTGAACAAGTGTTAGAAGTACTTTTTGACCTAATTCATCATGTTCAGAGAAAATAAAGTTTAATTCAGGAATAAGAATAAATCGACGAAACGTCCTTAATAGAGATGAACGAGAAGAAAAATCTGCGATTAAAAGAAAAATACCAGCCTCAATTTCATAAGAATGTAATTTTCCGTTGATTGGCACTCGGGGATTTGGAAAATATTCTTTAGTTGAAAATTTTTCGAGAAAACCACTTTTTGTGAATTCAAGCCCTTCTCGTACAACAAAAGGGCTCCAAACACAGTCATAAGTAATAAATTTTTCTAATTTTCTTAGAGTTTGAATTTGCGAACGTGAAAGACCATCTAAAAGGTCCATAGTTGTTTCTAACTTCTCACGAGCAGATAAACCTGTGGGAATAGTATGAGATTGCATAGTCCATTCTTTTATTAAGTATGAGAGCAAAAATGAAGGAATTTTATCAAATATTGACTCTAGAACCGCATTTCGGTCTTCTTGAGGTCCCGAAAGCAATAAAAAGGCTCCTTATCGTCAATTTCTTTATCTATTTTCTATTTCATCTAGAAAAGTTTTGACTAGATATACAAAACTTTCTTCGACGTTAAGATTATCTTTAGCGCTAGTCCAAATATGACCAACAGCATTATATTTTTCTGCCAATGCTTCACCTTCTTTCTTTCTTACTGATTGAAGGTGTTTTAAATCAGCTTTGTTACCAATAAAAACAATTTTCATCGGTGGTAAATGGCTACTGCCTGGCATAGGACCATATTGCAAAAGTTCAGGGATCCAAACTTTGTTAAGGTTCTCAAGTGTTTTCTCTCGAGTGATATCATAAACAGCCATCGCTAAATGTGCCCCTTTATAAAAAAGATTTCGAACGCTTGCAAACCTTTCTTGACCACCAATATCATGGATTGAGAGTTGTGCTGTGGCGTCTCCAACCTCAACGGTTTTAGCAGTTACATCTAAACCAATCGTTATTTTATAATCGTGTTTAAAAGCCGCATGCACATATTGTTGGATCAGAGATGTTTTGCCAACGCCTCCGTCCCCTATTAAGATTAATTTTAGGGTTAGACGTCTTCCCATGATATTTATCCTCAATGATTAATTTATTCCAAGTATTAGTAGTAAATTAGCAATTTGAAAGTTATTAGATGATTAGATTAGTTGTTGATAAATCAGCCTTTCTAATTATGTTTAAGTCAATTATCATTTCTTATGGTTTCCTAAAGTACTCTTTCACATGTGTTTCTGAATATTCTAAAAGATTTCTCACGAGAAATTAGTTGTTTATATTCCAAATATTACAGATTTTTCACTGATATATTTCACAGTGTAATTAAATAGAAATCTAAGGCAAATCTGGGCATAATAAGATCGTATTTATTGTTTTTAATAATGGTATTATTGTCAGAATATTTTTAAAGAATCTGGAAATCCTCCCATTCTTAATGCCGATCTCACTAATACGGGTCGGTCAGATAATTGCGAAGAGAAAATGAGGAATAACAAAAATGAGAGGGATTAATAGAGGTCTAATGGCGCTTATAGTATTTGGAGTTCTACTAATTGGGACTCTAATGACTATATCTACCGCAATAGCTTCTTCAGAAAGCTCAGAAACTGCAACACTAGATGTGGAAGCTTTAGGATACAATGGCTATTTTGTAAACCCTGTAAGTGGGGCTACTGTCCAAGGTGATGTCACAATTGATTTTTATTGTGATTACAATGGTGGTGCCTTATTTTGGGGAGCTTATTTCGGTATCTTTAAAGATGGTACTCTAATCGTAGGTCCACAATGGATGACTGCTGCTGGTGGTAATCATTACACCTACGTTTGGCATACCGACGATTTTGCTGAAGGATCAGGTTATGAAATCGAAGTTGACGCTTATGGGTCATTTTGGTCAATTTTCTTTGGTCCTGCAATCTACCTTTGTGAGGACATTACTATTCAGCGTGGACCAGATACTGAAGCACCAGTAGTAAGCATCTCTTATCCTGCTGATGGAGCAATCGTTGGTGGCGTTGTTTCTGTTAACGTAGCTGCTACAGATAATGTAGGAGTTGCAGGAAAAGCTATCAGCATTGATGGTAGTGCCTACACCACTGATTTAACATGGGATACCACAGGATTACCGGATGGTTCAACACACACAATAACAGCTGAAGCATGGGATGATGCGGGTAATTATGGATATTCAGACACGATTACTGTAACTGTAAATAATACTATTCCACCCCCTCCTCCTGGTGAAAAAATTGCAGTCTTCTTTTGGGCTACTGATGCTGGGGCTCAATGGGTGATAGACAAGTATATCGGCATTTTACAAAATGAAGGATATACTAAATTCTTTGATTTCAAAGATAGTTATAATCCTGAATCTGATGCTGATTCCGTAGATGCCTATGAAGACGAATATGATACCATATTTGTATATGTATTCGGGCATGGAAACAATAATGGGCAACATTCCTACACTGCATTCAGACCGAGTGCAAGCATTGTTTACTCCAACGAATTCCGAACTTGGATGGACAGGTGGGAAGCTCCCAGAAAAGGTATTTTCACAGAATCATGCCACTCAGGAGACTGGGCTGATGACTTTGCTGCATCTCCCTACATTGCAATGAGTACTTCTGATGAGACTCACCTATCATATGCCGTAGGACCCTTACCAAACGAAGGTAAAGGCTCAAAATACTTCTTTGAACACATCCAGGATGGTTTTAACGCTGTTGATTCCTGGAACTATATGCAACCGTATATCTCGAGCCAATATCCTAAAATACAAGACTTCTCTGATTACGTTTGGTTTGTTTAAAGAGAATTAAACAAATCCCCGTAATATTGAAGTCTTGGAATAGATTATTGAGGTCTCCTTTCTTGGAGAAATTAATAATCTCCCTCTTTTTATCCTCTCTATTTCACTAACACCAATTTTTTTTACACTTAATTCACTAGACTTACTATAAATACAGAATATGGTAATCACTATTTTTCAAGTTTTCTTCTTTTAAGAACTCAAAGGTGCTTTTATAGTGTCTGAAAAACCTCTTAAACGATACCAAATTGACAAAGATGAGCGGGGAATCTATGACAGTCGTAACCCGCTTAATGATTTAACAGGTAAGGAGTGGACATTCTCTTCAAAAACTGTTATTCCAAAAAATTACCCCCCCAGTTTTAGTCATGGACTAAGAAATAAGCATGGTGGTCAAAAACCCCCTGAATTAGCACAAGAGTTAATTGAAACATTTACAAAGGAAGGGGAATTAGTTCTTGATCCAATGGCAGGAGTTGGAGGGACTTTGATTGGAGCAAGTCTCGCAAATCGCAAAGCCATTGGTGTTGAAATCAATCCGTCTTGGAAAGATATCTATGAACAGGTTTGTTACGAAAATAATATGGAACCTCAACGATTGATTATTGGTGACGCAACTGAAGTACTAAATAATCTTGTAGAGAATGGTTCTGTGGATTTTATTTTGACAGATGTTCCTTATGGTATAATGGATCGTTTAAAAAAGACTCGAGGGAGTTTTTCTCGGGCAGGTGTGCAAGAAAATGAAAAGAGGAAATTAAAATCAAGTCTAAAGCATTTTAATGAAGAAAATAACGAAATAATAAAACTTAAACAAGTTCATATTGACTCCTGGGCCGAAGAAATGAGAACAATCTTTGTGAAATGCTTTCCAAAGTTAAAAAAGGGGGGATACAGTGTAGTATTTATTGGAAACATGTATAGAAATATTTTTGAGGAAAAAAAGAAAGTTGGAAGATATTTAATGCTTAGTTCCATTCTAAGTAAGATACTTGAAGACTTGGGGTGGGTTCTTAAAGCTGAGCGTATATGGTATGATCCAGGAAAGTCTCTCGGGATCTATGGCTATCCTTATGTTTATATTCCTTCTATTGTTGATATTCGAATCTTAATTTTGAGGAAAGAATGATAGTTAAAAAGTATAAAAATTAAATCAAAAAGTATTAAGTTTCTAAATTTATTAAGAAAATGAAAAAAGGTAGAATTTAATGACATTAAATGATTATAAAGAGAGCATCTTGACAAAAGTGCTCCTTTGTGGTTCATATGCTGTCGGAAAAACATCTTTAATCATTCGATATGTGAATAATGTCTTTTCTCTCGATACAATCCAAACAGTAGGTGCTAATTTTCTAACAAAATTAGTAGAATTTAATAATGAAGATAATCAACCTGTGCAAGTGAATATGCAACTATGGGATCTTAGTGGCACTATTCGTGA
>JAEOTI010000669.1 GCA_016839955.1 Candidatus Hodarchaeota archaeon
CAACTGTAAGCAAGAGCTGCAACTAGTTCATATTTATAGAATAAAGAAGATAAATATCCAACCAAGACATTAGTTTCTTGGATTATTAGCGAATTATTTGCATAGATAGTCAAATTAAATGTACCAGGGCTGATTTCCCAATTGGAATAGGGACCGATATCAAACCACTGGGACGTATGGATTATAGAAAAGATAGGAAAAAGCAATGTTTCTTCTTTTATTTTTAATTTTAAGCTATAATCAACTCTTCGTTCAATATTCCAACTAGACCAATCTATTATTATCCAGTCTTCAGCAGTAAAGGTCTTGGCTAATGTAGGACTGTAAAGGGTTAGATTAACTTGATATCGGCCTGTAAGATTGAAGTTTGACCAGTTAAAAAAGGAATAGGATCCATCTATACTAACTGAAAACACAGTATTATTGCAGATTATTGAATCATTAATTGAAACAAATAATTTAATATTTTCAGAGGGATTACTGTTTCCATCAAACCCATATAAGAGTTTATAGGAACTACCGGGAGGTAAATCAGGGGGTTGAGAAATCCAGAGTTCATACTCAGAAGAAGAATCTGAAACTTGAATCCATGTCCAATAGAAAAAAGACTTGGATAACGTGGTGATATTGAGTTGGATTTGATAATATCCTTCAGTTGTTAAATAATCGGTTAAATTAATGGTAGTCGAATAAGAAATTGGATGGGAATCTGAATTTGACGCATTTAAAATTCCAGTGTCAATCCAGACTTGACCTTGTTCCTTGATAGATAATTCGCCAGTAAAGCTAACATTTTCATGGTAATAACTTCTAATTTCAGGATAAACGTATTTCTTCTCAGAAGTTAGATAATAATAGGTGTGAGGATTAAATTTGATTTTAACATCCGGTTCATCTCCATAAATCCAGAACTCATATTGGTCAAAATAGGAAAATTCTGGTGAAGTGAACTGAACAGTGGTAACATAGTATCCTGGACCGTCGTGCCAGTTTGTTAGATTCTGTGTGAAGGTATTAATAATGTGAGTAGATGTATTTACTGAATTAGCAGTGAATATAAGTGAATTGTTTATTTTAATTTCTAATAAACCAGTAATAGTAGTACCTTCATAGTCTATTCTAGTATGAAAATGAATTTTAATTATCTCAAACGGTGAAAAGAAGTTTTTTTGATTTTCAGCATTATTCATCATACAAATATAGAGATAATATTCATTTGGGATTGACGTTTGAATTTTAAAAAATGAGGTAGCAGAGAATACTATTCCTGAGGAGTTTAAAGCAGTTTCAATGTTGTAAAACCCAACTCCGTTATACCAAGGATTTGAGGAATTCGCAGTAGTATTAATAGCTATAATAGATTCAGAATTATTAATTGCCTGATATTCTGTTTGAGAAAAGATTGTTGATCCATTAATAGTTAAATTGATGTCTACATTCTGGGTTTCTTCAAGATTATTTTTGACATAAATAACAAGATGGACAGGATCATTTTCTTCAAAATAATGCCAAGCATCAGCATAAGGAAATTCTTGATAAGGTATTACCCAAAGTTGCCAGTCAGGAAGAGTGGTGGCTTCTGGTTTAACCTGGACAGTACTTTCTACAGAATAATCTTTGAGATTAGAATCCGTTCCGCTTAAGCGGAGTTCATAGGTTCCCGGATCAGGAAAACTCATGGTGAGATTTTCTTTGTATATCTGATCTTTCTCAACAGATTTAGAAAAAGTTGTATAACTAGAATCATGGACAAATAACGAGAGATCAGCTGTATTTGTTGTGGTTCCAACATTTTCTGTGACCGCTGAGACCATAAAAAGTTCATCAACAGTTACCGTTCGTGGGTGGTCGAGCCAGAGGTTCAAGTCGTATATTTCAGTCTTTTCATAAATTTCAAACCAACTATAGGCTAAATATTCCTCAGAAGAGGTCTTTGCAATAGTTGTTATCTCGTAATAACCGAGTTTTTCTTGAAATGTAGTGAGTGGATGAGTCAAGCTTTCTTCAGGCTTAAGTGAATGGTTTTGAGAATAGATAGTGGAACCGTTGATTTGAACGGTTAAGAAGAATAAATGGATAGTATCTGCTTTGTTAATCACATGGGTGACTATTTCAAAGGATACATTACTGAGTTGATAGTGGTCGTTCTCAGTCCAAATCTGCAAAGCATGATCTATGGTTGAAAGGGTAGTAGATGAACCTATAGATACTGATGAAAAAGAAATACTAATTATGAAAATTATAGAAAATAATTTAATTTTATTTACTTTCAAAATGCCACCAATTCCTAAATTTACATTTTTATTTTGTGAAATGTTATTCATTCTATTTCTATATCATATTAAACCGAAACGTAGGATACACCATTATTCTCATCTTTTTCGAATTTTATTTACTCCAATAAGTCCTAAACAAAGAATGAATGTTGAAAGAAGAATATCTAACCCGTTTTCACTTGTTTTGGGTTGTGTTTCTTTCCCTTGATCTTCATAAGACCAAAGATAACTCCAAACAGAATAGATTGTATTTTCTGTTGTAGAAAAGACAATTAATTTGATTTCAAAATACCCTGTATTATTTAGTTGAAAAATGAAAGGCATAGATTCTTGAGATTCAGGATTGATAGTTAAATCAGAATTAGATGCTACTATAGTCTCATTAATCATTAAAGAATAATTAAGATTGTTACTACTTGTTCCATCTTCTTGAAAAGTTGAAGTAATATTGAATATTTGGTTTTTTTGTACGTAAATGGGATTTTCAGCCCAGACTAAAAGTTCATTATATGTCTCAACATCTTTAATTTTTATCCAAGTCCAATCTTCAAAGGAATAAGTTCCAATATTAGCTGTTAAGTAAATATCATGGAAATCAAGAGTAGTGAGGTTTTTCTGGATGGAGATTTCATAAGTATCAAAATTAATTGGAATAATAACTGAAGATGAAGAATATTCTGTTTTTTCATCTATCATTAAGGTTATAGTAAGGCGGTTTGTTCCAAAAGTATTAAGAAGATAGGTATCCCATTGATTATGGTCTCCATCCCATTCAATATTTGATTTAATAATAATTTTAATGTTAAAATTCTCTTCAGGGAGTGCGTAGTAGGGTTTTTCAACAGCGATTGAAAGGTCAAAACTAACCTGAATAGCATAAAAATACGACTGTGACGACCAGAATTCGTCTTTATATTCAACTTCGGTTGTTATTACATAATAACCTGCCTCAAGGACAAACAAATCAAGACCTAACCAGTAAGGATTGGAAGAAAGTAATTCTGCTTTAGTCCCGGAATCGAAAATTGAGCTATTAATGTAAATGGTCCAATTAAAATCATCTGGAATAGTGTCACGTTGTTGAATGCTGAGTAAACAGGGATTAGATGAACCTGTCAAAACATAAGGATTATAGTGTTC
>JAEOTI010000670.1 GCA_016839955.1 Candidatus Hodarchaeota archaeon
ACTGTACACAATCGAATCAAGAAAATGACCGAAAAAGGAATTATTGAAAAATTTACAGTGAAAACAAATAGAAAACTAACAGGACGTGGATTACTAGCATTTATTTTGTGTACTATATCATATAGAACAAAAACTGGAGAAAAATTAAGTCAGATTAACGTTGCCAAGCAAATTCGACAATTTGATGAGGTTGAAGAGGTTTCAATTGTTACAGGAGAGATTGATTTGTTGGTCAAAGTCTCAGTAAGAGATGTGGAAATCCTAAATGAATTTCTAATAAAGAAACTGAGAGACATAGATGGTGTTGAAAGAACAGTAACTAGTGTTGTTTTATCAGAAATTTAAAATTTCAATAGAATAGCTTTGGCTATTCGAAAATTAAACCTCTTCGATAACTCTCTTCTCAAAACTAAAGAGTTCTATTTCCGAAATCTTTGCAAATTGAGAAGTTAAATTTCAATTGTGTCAAAATTGACGCTTATAGTCTCGAAGGTTTTTTTAATTATCCCAAAATCCTAAAATCAGATTTTGAGTTTAAATCAAGATCCGTATTAAAATTTAAGCTTGTACTACGGATCTTTATTTTTAGAGTGAAGATAGGAATTGAGACCTGATTTTTATTTCTACTCAAAATCAAACAATAGACTTTAATCGGAGTTAAATTGGAAATTTTAAATTCAAAATAAAAAATTAAATATAATTTCAATTTTATTTTAAATTTCAACTTTGCTCTTGACACAAAATTCTTAAAAGACTACTTTCCAGTCAGTTTCATCTAGCGTAGAACTGTAGTTCAGAAATCTTAAAGAGGAAAAATCTACTTTAGTGGAGGTAAAATATTGTCAGAAGTCCCAGGGTTACGGGAGAAATTCGAAACAGCCCTTAATCAACTTCTTGAGAAATTAAAGAAAGATCCAAATATTCTAGCAGTCTATGTATATGGAAGTTATGTACATGGGGACATAGGGAAGTTGTCAGATCTTGATACGATCATAATAACGAATGATGACAAAAATCCTCATGATTTTGCTATTCTTAATGAAAACGATGTTTGTTTTCACGCTGATCTCTATTCAAGGATTGAATTTCGGAAACAACAGCAATCTTTCATGCATGGAGGGTTTCTCCATCACATGTTATCAACATCCAAATTGGTCTATAGTAATGATGAGTCAATTACCGAGATTGGTAGAGACACGATTCGAATTGCAGAGAGAGATAAAGAACTGCAGGTTCTCCGATATAGTGAATGGGCTTTGGGGTGTTTCTTAAAAGCTCAAAAGACTTACATCCTTCAAGATGTTGAAAAAAGCCTGTTATGGTTTCCTAGATTAACCCAACTCCTAGCACATGTTCTTCTTCTCCTGAACGATCAGATTCCAGGTCGTGATGTTCTCGCGCAAGCAAAAGAATTGGATAATACACTACTTAATGAAATAATATCTAAAACCTATAAAGAAGCTTTTTCCAAATCAAATCTTGACTATGTTCTCAAACTCGTAGAAGACTTCCTTCTTGAGAACAGGTACCAACTTTTTAGTCCGATTTTTACATATTTCAAGGAAACTTCGGATGCACGATCCATTACTGAGATTGGAGATCACTTTCTGAGAGAATTTGGACGTCCAAGTACTGATCCTCCATGGGAATTGGCTTTAGCCCTTGAATGGCTTGCTTATCATGGTGATTTGATGAAAGCATCTGCACCTAGACGCCTAACATCAAAAAGTAGAATTACTGCTGATGAAGCAGCATATTATTGGATGGGGAGTAATTAGAATGAGAGATTCAATTGAAGTCATAGGTGCTCGACAAAATAATCTGAAGAATATTGATGTTCAAATCCCCCGTAATGAACTCACTGTAGTTACTGGTGTAAGTGGTTCGGGAAAATCCTCTCTTGCTTTTGATGTGATATTTGCAGAGGGGCAAAGATTATTCCTAGAATCATTATCCACTTATTCTCGGTCACGTGTCGTTCAAGTTCGTCGAGCAGATGTGGATTTTGTCTTTGGGTTATCATCGGTTGTCGCCATTGAACAACATCGTGGGATTAGGAATTTCCGGTCTACTATAGGAACCCTAACTGATGTTTCGACTTATTTGCGACTTTTATTCTCTGTTCAAGGTGAAGCATATTGCCCTTATTGCGATAACCCGATTTCGGTTAAAACCGCTAATCAAATCGTCGAAAGGATTCTTTCCTTACCTGAAGGGACAAAAGTAGAGTTTAGAGCACCGGTTTTCAAAATCTATGATGAAAATTATCTTTATCTGTTTAATGATCTTAGAAGACTTGGAATTGGGAGTATTTATGTTGATGGTGAGCTTCGTGATATTGGTGAAAAAATAGAATTAATTGAAGAGGAAGAATATTTGTTAGAAGCGTTCATCGACAAATTCGAAGTTCGTAGTGACCTACATCAAGAGATGCTTGATAGAATTCGAGATTGTCAAAGAATCGGAGAGGGATTCATCCATATCGAAATTCTTGATTCTGACAATGATATTTCGACTTTCCATTCCGAATTAACCTGTTCTGACCACCATATTGTAATGGGGGAGTTGCTACCTTGGTACTTTTCCCCAAATGAAAGTGATTCTGCTTGTCGGACTTGTGGAGGGTTAGGAATTCACCGAAAAGCGGTTCCGTTTTTAATGATCGAAAATGAACAAAAAAGTATACGAAGAGGAGCCATTAATAGCGGTATTTACAATATGAATCATCCTTTCAAGTATCTGGTTATGTATAGTTTAGCTGAACACTATGGGTTTAGTCTAGATGAATGTTTCAAGGATTTATCAGATGAGATTCAAAGGATAATCTTCTATGGGACATCAGGCAAAAAATTTGAATTAAAACAACCCCCTGATCTGAAACAGTCATTTGCACAAGTGGGACGAGAAGTAAGTTTTGAGGGGTTATGTCCACCAATAGATAGATGGTATAAGAACGCTGCTCGACACCGTCAAGCTCGAAGTATGGATGAACATATTTACTTCAGAGGGATGATTGATGTTTCTTGTCCAGATTGTGAAGACGCAAAACTTCGAAAACAGCGGCTACAAGTTAAAATTAAAGGAAAAAATATTCATGAGTTAGGAGAGGTCACCTTATCAGAACTCCGAACTTTTCTAGAGGATATGAAAATTTTAGAAGAACGTAAAGCCATTGAGTTTCCTGTTCTCGAAGAATTAAAGAAACGACTAGATTTGTTGATTGAAATCGGTCTTGGTTATCTTAACCTCAATCGGTATGCTCATTCAGTTTCAGGCGGGGAGATTCAAAGGATCAGAATGAGCACTCAGATTGGTTCTGGTTTAATGGGCTTATTATTTGTTCTTGATGAACCCACCATCGGTTTACATCAAAGAGATAACTTTCGTATAATTAGTACATTAAAGAAATTAAGAGATATTGGTAATACTGTAATTGTTGTTGAACATGACCTTGAAATGATGAAGAATGCTGATTATATCCTTGATATGGGTCCTGGATCTGGAGATCAAGGGGGGTCTTTAATAGCTAAGGGTTCATTAGAAGAGATCAAGAAGTCAAAAGAATCGATTACAGGACAATATTTAGCTAAGAAGATACAAATAAATGTGCCGAAGAAAAGAAGACCTTCAAATGGTGAATTCATTAAAATTATAGATGCTCAGGAAAATAACCTAAAGAATCTTAATGTAAAAATACCTTTGGGACAATTTGTTTGTATAACTGGTGTTTCAGGGTCAGGTAAGAGTAGTCTCGTAAATGAAATTCTCTATAAGGGGTTCCATGCTAAGTTTCGAGATCGAAGAACCATACCAGGAAAACATGAGAGTATTGAAGGGTTAGATTTAATCAAAGACGTTCGAAATATCGACCAATCTCCTATTGGTAGGAATTCAAGATCAAATCCAGCAACTTATGTTGGATTCTTTGATAAAATACGAGAAGTGTTTACTAAATTACCAGAATCTAAAGCTAGAGAATACTCAAAAACAACCTTCAGTTATAACAGTAAAGATTCTGGTCGCTGTGATGAATGTGAGGGCATGGGAGAGATTGTTACATCTTTACAATTTATGCCTGATGTAAGAACTGACTGCCCAGTCTGTAAAGGGAACCGGTTCAAAGAAGAGGTTCTGGAAGTAAAATACAATGATTACAGTATTGCAGAAATTCTAGAACTATCCGTAGAGGAAGCAATTCATGTCTTCAAAGATGTACGTTTAATTCATCACAAATTACGAGTTATGAACGAACTAGGACTAGGTTATTTGAAACTTGGACAATCTGCTACGACTCTTTCAGGAGGAGAAGCTCAACGAATTAAACTTGCAACCGAGTTAGGAAAGATGAAACGTCAAGAAGGAAATCTTTACATCTTTGACGAACCGTCAACTGGACTTCATTTAGCAGATATTGAGAAATTATTGAAATCTATTGACCGTCTAGTCAAAGAAGGCAATAGTGTTGTTGTGATAGAACACAATTTAGAGATCATCAAAACAGCTGATTATATCATAGACCTTGGTCCTGATGGAGGTACAGATGGAGGTTATATTGTAGCAGAAGGATCACCTGAAACAATTGTTGAAGTCGAGGAATCTTTTACTGGACAATACCTCAAACCTCTACTCTAATCATGGGGAATCAGAATGATAGAACAATTGGAGACAGTAGATCTTCAATATACCGATGTCACAAAGAATATTGTCTCAACAGCGATTATCCCTTTCGAACCAGATTCTCTTACTAGGCCATATTTGACAAGTAGAATGTCCTGTATCGCCTTACAAGAAATAGAAGAATTATTTTTCGTTGATTGTACAGCAAGAGCTGATTTAGCACAAAAATTCAGAGAAGATATGGAAGAGAAATATGGATTTCCAACCTCTCATTTGTTTTTAACAAGTGAGGATTGGCATCGTTCTTGGGGAATGAACGCCTTTAAAGACGTTAAAGTTGTCATTTCAAGCCCAGGAAAGGCATTTTTCAAGAAAAGTCTCAAGAATAAATACATCGATACTCTCAAAGAACATGTTTATAGAGAATTTCCAGAAGATGAAGCACTGCGAGAAGTTTTACAAAGTTCGTTGATTTTTATACCTCAAATTGGTGTTTCTAAAAGAGATTTCGGGCCTACAACGCAAAAAGTGATCTTTCAGAAACTCCCTCATACTGGTGCAAGACCATCCACGATTTATCTACCATCGGAGGAAATATTTTTTCTTGGACGAGTATTAAGTAGTTGTTTTGTAGCATTTCATTGGCCTATCACTACTCCCGATCTATTTCATCAATGGGAACAACTTCCAATCAAATACGTAGTTCCTGGTAATGGACCCATTGTTGGAAAAGACTACCTAACCCAAATTCGAATATATTATGAAAATCTCTTAACTAGATTACATGAATTAAGAAAAGAAGAAATTAAGGAATCTCAACTTCTTAAACAAACTGATTTTCCTGAATACCCCGGTAAAAAGCAGAAAAGCTGGATTGAAGGAAGTCCCTATCACACCAAAGTTATTGACGACATGATACGATTTTGGTATCGCCAGATTTTGAAAGAACCTGCCCCAGAAGATGAAGATTTGATGTTTATTTCATAATTGAAAGCAAAAGGAGTACTTTAATTTTAAAATGGAGTTACCATTAAGATGTCCTTTGAAGGCTTACGAGTAGAACTACACTATATTGAGGTTACTGACAACATAGTTACTGCGACTCTTTATCCTGATGAGTGTGATCAAATACTGCGAACTTATGAAACTGGTACGATGAGTTGTATTGATTTAGAGGATAATTTAATTTTCATTGATTGTGGAGCGATTATAAAAGATGCAAAAAAGTTCAGAAGAGACATGGAAGAACGGTTTGATCGTTCGACCAGCCATTTGTTTTTAACCCATGACCATTGGCATTGTACATATGGAATGACTGCATTTGAAGATATAGATGTAGTGATCTCGAGTGTGGGCCGAGCCTATTTTCGGAAGAATTTCAAAAACGGTGTTTCAGACCGATGGAAAGAAAGAATTCTACAAACTTTCCCAGATGATGATCGGTTACGGGAATCAATCATAGAAGGTTCGCTGTTCATTCCTAATATTGGTGTGTCTAACGAAGAAACATTTTATCCTCAGGATAACTGTCTATACTTTCGAACTTGTCGAGGACATTCTGCTGCAAGTGCTTATGTCTATATCCCGTCAGAAAAGACACTTTTTACAGGTGGGAACCTCAACACATGTTATTCGCAGTTTGTTTGGCCAATTCAAGTTATAGAGGTCTATAAAGAATGGGAAGACCTAGATGTTAAACACGTTGTTCCCGGGCACGGACCAATCGTTACAAGATCATATATTACTCAAATAAGGGAATATTTTGAAAGATTAATAAGCAAATTACGTGAATTGAGGGATGAGGGATTAACTACTCAACAAGTTTTGACTAATATTGACATACCCGAATATCCTCACAAAGGTGATAACTGGATCGAAGGAAGCCAATATCACACTCAGGCCGTATACCGATTGGTTAAGTATTGGTATGGCCGTATTTTGAAAGAAACTCGCGTTGAGGCTGATGATTTAATGTTTATTAGTTAGAAATACTTCTTGTGGGTTGATAAAATGACAGATGCAGAAAGAAAACTCGAATATATCGAAACTGTACCTGAAAAAATCATCACAACTTCTCTCTATCCCCACGAGGTAAAACAAATTTTACGAACATTCGAGTCAGCTAATATGTCTTGTATAGTTCTCCAAGATGAACTAATTTTTGTCGATTGTGGAGCAATCGTTGATAATGCTCAGAAATTCAGACGAGATATGGAAGAACGGTTCGATCGACCCACCACTCATCTGTTGTTGACTCATGAGCATTGGCATGCCGCCTGGGGAATGAAGGCCTTTGAAGATGTGCATGTTGTAATTTCTCGTGATGGTCGTACTTATATACGATCAAACCTCAAAAAAGATGGTTATATGAACCTTAAGGAAGCGGTTTTACGAGAAATGCCCGATGATGAACAACTAAAAGAGAATATCGAAAAAACGGTGATATTTGTTCCCCAGATTGGTGTCTCCAGGGATAAGCCACTCTTTCTTGGTTCTGAAAAAGATTCTGTAATTTTTAGAACTGATTTAATTGGTCATTCTGGAACATCAGCCATTATTCATGTACCGGGGCAAAAGACACTGTTCACAGGTGGGACAGTGATTAGTTATGGAGCTCAACAAATAAGAATTACTTGGATTTCTAGGACTTATCGTCAAATAGAGGAATTAGACTTTGATATTATTGTTCCAGGACATGGACCAATTGTGGAAAAAAGCTTCATTAGACCACTTATTCAATATTATGAAGATCTAGTTACCAAATTACGAGAGTTTAAGCAAAATGGACTTAATGAAAAACAAGTAGTGAAGAAGTTTGGTGAATTACCTGAATATCCTGGAAAAAAACAGAAATCGTGGATCGAGGAGAGTCGCTACCA
>JAEOTI010000671.1 GCA_016839955.1 Candidatus Hodarchaeota archaeon
ATATCTTGGGATTCTTTTCCATTTAAAATAGCCTTCTTAATTTCGCTGGAAAAATTCTCAAAGAAATCTAAATACTTCCTTACTTCTTCTTTGTCCACAACTGGTCCGTGTCCTGGGATAAGATAGTCAAAATCTAATGTAAGGAACTCCTTTAAAGCATTGATCCACTTATCTGGGTTGCATGAAGGATCTCCAATATAAGCGAACATTTGAGCAAAAATCAGATCCCCTGTGATTAATACTTTCTCAGCTGGGAAAAAAACATAGCTAGAGCCGTTAGTATGTCCACCAGTGTGAATAAATTCAACTAAGAGATCTTCATCAACAATCCTTGTTTCCTTTGAGAACATTAAATTGGGAAGGATTGGTTTTAAGCCTTCAGCTAAGGAACTTTGCTCCCCAAGGTCTTTTTTCCAGTTATCAATAAACTCTGGTGTCCATCTAGTTTCAATATTCGACTTTCGGTTTTGGAAAGTCTCATCATGGGCGATAATTGGGAGGTCAATAAATGCTTGAGCACCGTTAGTATGGTCCCCGTGGTAGTGGGTTAAAAATAAGTACTTGACAGGTAAATCATAATGATTTTCTAATCCTTTACGGAGTAACTCTCCTGTCGTGGGAAAAACGGTTGAATCAACTGCAATAATGAAGTCTTTCAAAGCTATTCCTGCAGTGTTCCCCCACCCAACACCGTTGACCTCAGCAACCACTCGAGAACTAACTGAGGTTAATTTAAAGTCTACATTCATGATTATCACAATTATACAAAGAAGCCTGCATAAATACTGATAATATTTTTTTGAATTTAAGAATTATATTTTTGTTTGTTGGAGCAGTTTCTGGACATTTTGCAAATAGTCCATTGCGTTCTGCAATTCCTGTTTTTCTAAGACTTCTTTTGGGACTTTTTGAGATGATAAGATCAAATCTTGCAGTTTCTTGATCTCATTTTCTGCTTTTTCTTGAAGTGAATTGATTCCAGATTTGGCAGCTAGATCTTTACCATGGGTCAATAATTTTAAAGCTAGATCAAATTCCAAATTACCACGTTTTAAGAGACCCTGGAGTAAAACAGATTCAATTTTCACAAAATGATTATTTTCTTGGCTACAAAGACCTTCGAGATCCTTCAAAAAGAGTTCTGCTTGTTTTTGATGACGGATTTCCCTTCCAAGCATGAACATTTCTAAATGAATCCTCACAATAACGAAAATTGCTTCGAATTCCATCTCTGGATAATGAACGTCAGTAATAAGTGACCTCGCTTCCAGAGCATGCTTTAAGGCAGAATGTAAATCGAATTTTACTATTTTAACCTGACTACACCCTAATTGATATTGAGCATTTATTGTCGCTGTCCACGTAGTATTGGGAAGACGTTCTTTTGACATTTGAGCTAATTCAGCAAGGATATTAAGCTGTATAGTTGCTTCTTCGACTCTAGATATTGCCAACAGCGGTTGAAGCAAATAATACCTGACGTATGCAATCATACTATGGTCTGAAATATCAAGAAAAGTATCTAAGCTGTGATGTAACTTTTCTATAGCTTCCTCATATTTTTCTGTTTGGTGGTAAACAATTCCTAAATTCAAAAGAGCTGTCGCAAGGCCCCACAGGTCATTAGCTTTTTCACAAAATAATCTACTCTTTTTCAAGTAATCTTCAGCTTGTTCATACTTTCCTAATTGACGTGAAACATGAGCTAAACCTGTTAAACATCGCCCTATTCCTTTAGAATTCATTAACTTGTTAAATAATTGAAGACTCATTTTGTAGAACTTTTCAGCTTGTTTTAATTTCCCTAAAGTGATATAAAATCTACCGAGAGTTCGGAGTGTATCAGCAGCTTTTAGTTCGTCCCCTAATTCTTCGTAAAGAGAAAGGCTTCTCTCAAAATAAGCTTTTATTTGTTCCAAGTCTTTCTCTGGCTTTGACCTAAATAAATAACCCAAATAGTAAAAAGATTGAGCCATTAACTCTTTGTACTGGTTAATTTCCGATATTGCTAGACTTTGTTTAAAGCAAGTTTCTGCATCCTCAAGTTCTGTTTTTTGCCAATAAACGATTCCTAAGTTGAATAGTGCATGTGATTCTCCTTTTAAATAAGGATGTTCTGGATTTTGCGAAATTTCTAATGCTGCTTGAGCTTTTTGTTGAGCTTCAGTTAATTTGTCTAACATCCAATAACAATAACTCTGTTCATTAAGTGCATTGACCATTTCCTGAAATTTATCAACATCTAATTCCTTTAGGAATTCATCTATTATTTCAATTGCTTCGAGAAATTTACCTGAAATACGAAGGGTCCGTGCATTCGCAATTGTAGATG
>JAEOTI010000672.1 GCA_016839955.1 Candidatus Hodarchaeota archaeon
AATGGCTAAAGATAGAGAATCCAAAGGACACGATATAATCCATCTAGAAATAGGTCAACCTGATTTTCAACCGTTATCCCCTATTATCGATGCTACGATCGAAGCGATTAATCAAGGAAAAACAACTTACGCAATAAGTTCAGGAATTCCCGAACTAAGAGAAAAAGTTGCTTCCGTATATTCTGAGGATTACAATATTGAATTAGATCCAAATGGAGAAATAATTGTGACATCAGGAGCAAAACAAAGTATCTTAGCAGCAATCTATGCCATACTTAATCGGGGAGATAAAATTCTCTTTCCTGAACCGTATTGGGTTTCCTATCCCGACATGGCACGTCTTTCAGGTAGTCATTTCTTGGCCGTTCCCATGCGGGACGACTTTTCTCTGAATCAGGAATATATTAAGGAAACTCTCTCAAATACCGAGGTCAAAGCCCTTCTCATCAATTCTCCAAATAATCCTACAGGACATATTCTTTCCACTTCAGAACTTTCCTTTGTCAAGGACCTAATCGAAGATAAAAATCTCATGATTATTGCTGACGAGATCTATAACGATTATATGTATATTCCCAGCTCCTTCAAAACTATTTTAACAGAGTTAAAAAACTGGAGAGATAATATAATCGTTGTGAATGGTTTTTCTAAGACATATAGTATGACTGGGTTCCGGCTTGGTTACTCAATTGCAAATAAACCATTGTCTCAGGGGATTTTAAGATTTGTTCAAGCTAGTACAAGTTGTGCAACAACTTTTTGTCAATGGGGTGCCGTAACTGCCTTGGAACATAGATTTGATGCACAAAAGGTTATCGAAGATGTATTTCCAGGCCGTAGACAACTATTGCTAGATGAAGTCTCCAAAATTGATAGTTTATCACTTGATAGCGTTGATGGAGCATTTTACGGGTTCATTAAATATTCCCACACTGAAAACTCCTCTGAACATGTAGCAAAGGATATATTAAACAATGCAAATGTTGCTACCATTCCTGGTTCTGCGTTCGGAAAATCTGCTGATGGTTATTTCCGTGTGGCGTTCTCTAGATCTGAGGAAGAAATAAAAGAAGCTTTTAAGCGAATTAAAAGCTACATCAACAGTATTAGCTAAAGAGATGAGCTAACTCTCTTTTATGGGAAATCTTTTCTCCTCATTGCTAAAAGTGATGAAACAAGGAAGAAAATGATCAAGGCGAAGCAAGTTAGTAAAGAAAGCCCAGGATCATAGTTAGTAATTGAGAAGGAATAATAATCACTTAGAAAGAACTCAGAAGCTACTTGATTAACATGATTAACAATAGAAAACGCACTATTTGAACCCCCACCTCCAAAGATGAATTGTGAGAAAAAAGCCTCAAAATAGGCAATTGCTAGTCCAATTCCTAAGGCATTAGAATCTATCACGATCCCTAAGAAGACAAATATTGTGACGTAAACTAAAAACCATAGTGCTAGATAAGCCCATGCGCCTATAAATACATCTAGTTGGAAAATTGAGAAATCAGAAAACTGAATGCACAAACCAAGATAAATAATCAACGCATCGATGAAAACAATGACTAAACCTACAATAACTGTAGCGACCCACTTCACAAAAGCAATTTCTTCACGGTAAACAGGCCTCGACAGTAACTGACTGATAGTTTTATTTTCTTTTTCATCAGCCATAGCAGATATGCCAAGTATCAAACTAATTAGTGGCATAATTATGAAGCTAACGATACTTCCAGATTGAATGAGATTGACAAAAGTCTGTGTTGAAGCTTCTTCGAAAGACATTGTAACTAGTAAAGGGAATAAACTGACCAAGATCAAGATATAGGTCTTTTTATCATAAATCATTTTTTCTAAGAAAATTTTCATCAAAAAGGTATCCCTAACAATAATTGTTGGGGCTTCTAAAACATTTGGGTTTTTTGTACTCATTATTATATCACCTATTATGTTAAAAATTCGAAAATAGCCTCAATATTGTCAGTTCTGCTCTCAAGATGTTTAATATGAATATTATTTTCCACAATAAGCTGGGTTACTGACGAATAGAATTTGCTAGGATTTTCAGTTGTGGCAATTAAATCGGGTGAATCATCAAGATTAGTGAAACGAAGATTATTAATAAGATTGGCCTGAATAAGTGAAACAGAAAGGCGCTGCAACTCAGGATAAGGAGCTTGGAACAGGATTTGATGAGGAAACTGATCTATCAAACCTAAAATTTCTTCAGGGGCGCCTTCTGCCAATGTTTGACCTCTATGAATTAAAATCATTCTTGTTGACATCTCATCCAACTCATATAAGATGTGGCTAGAGATAAGAATTGTTACTCCAGAATCTTCTCGTAGTTCTTTCACTAAACCCTTCATGCTTTTGCGTCCTAAAGGATCCAATCCGCCAAAAGGTTCGTCTAAAATTAATATACTAGGATCGTGAACAATAGCGGCTGCTACTTTTAATCTCTGTTTCATTCCTTTTGAATAGGCACCTATACGTTTGTTCCCTGCGTTTAATCCAACACGCTTTATAGCCTTACCAGCAGCTAAGGTTGCTTGTGCCCGAGGAAGAAATAATCTAGCGAAAGATTCGACAAATTGGTGCCCTTTCATCCAAGGATATAGATCTTCATGTTCAGAAACATAACCTATTTCATTTTTAAGTTGAGCATTATTGAAGGGATTTTCACCATTGATAAATACGTTACCAGTGTCTGGACGAATTTCTCCCATAAGTAATTTGAGAGTGGTAGATTTTCCTGCACCATTAGGGCCTAAAAATCCTGTAATCGATTTTGGTCTTACAGACATGCTTAATCTAGATATTGCGACGACATCACCAAAAGATTTCGACACATCAGATATTTCAATCATTTATTATGCCTCCAATACACTTGAATGGTAATTATCGC
>JAEOTI010000673.1 GCA_016839955.1 Candidatus Hodarchaeota archaeon
ACTCACAAATCTTATGAAAATTATATTCATCTTTATAATATTGGTTCCTTATATTAGAAAATTCATCTAGAAATGAATCAGTGTCCCTAGGGTGATCTCGAAATTCACTATGAATAGCTTCTTTAAGATATTGGAGAAAAACATCCGATTCCTGTTCAATATGGACGATTTCTTTTTCTAACCAATCTTTATCCATTAATATTTCGATATTTGAATATAAAAGATGTATTACTTCTGGTATATTTTTCCCTTGCAGTAATATATTGCTAAACTTGTGCCAATTGCACTCTTGTTGATCCATGATCATCCATATATTTTCCAGGATCTCTCCAATGATATCAAGTGAATCTTTCCACTCTTTCATTATGGTTTTTCGATCCCTGATAAATTCATTGCATGATTGCCAAAGTGAAACCTTTTCTTGAATTTCTACACAAATTTGTTTTGGAAATTCTAACATAATCCTCCAGTAATCTTCATCCTCTAGTATTGCTTTTCTAATATGAATATAATCCCCATTTGGATCAAGAACAACCACATTAGTTCTTGTTCTGAAGTGAACTTCTTCTAAGATTCTCCCAAGAGAATAAGATTTTCCTGAGCCTGATTGACCAAATAATCCAATATTTCGCTTTAAACCTGAAGGATCAAGTTCAATTTGAACTGGAGTTTTTTCATTCTTTAATTTGCCAATTGGTAATGTTGGATAACTTTTCTCATCAAAATTGCGAAAATATTGATTTATATGCCGATGGTTTGCCTCGGATACAACATATACCCCTGGTTGTGGTAGATCTTTGGCGACGATAACATTATTATCAATTATTGGGGCTATAATTCGGCCTACTATCTTTTCTTCGATTAAATCTAGCACTTGACCTAAATAACGATCTTCATTATTCAATAAGATAACATAATCTCCTAAACTTATATTTACTATAGAATCTAGGGCTTTAAAGCCACCTAGATTGTTCACTTTTACCTTCAATCTCTCTACCACATTATTTTTTTATAAAACCAAAAAATTAAATTCATATGATAATTTAATTCGATTAATCACATTTTTCATTTAAACTTAATCTTAATGTTGATCTCAGAGGAAAACAAAACAAATTATTCCAGATCTTATATATGTATTTCCGTTGATTTAAGAGCATATTCAACGATCCTCTGAAGTTAAATAGTTCTAAATAATCAATGCATTATCGTAACCATCTAAAATTTCTTTAATGTGTAATATGTTATTCTTTTCCGAACAAAAACTAGATTGGTACTACTCCCAGTAATTTTTACTAAAACAATCGTCAATAATATCTAGGAAAAATTAATAAACTCTGAAAAGAAGTATAGATCGAGTTTTATACCGATTCTACTAATAAAGATGGAATCTTTATTCTTAATCCAGTTTTAAACAACTCAATCGAGGGTTATAAGTGAATGATGAGAACGAAGAAGACAATGTACTTAATCTATTGAGAGGAATTCCAGCTGATGATACTCTTAAGGAATGTATTGGCAAATTAATGAATGAATTTTCCTCTAGAAACTCAGACGACAAAATCAAAAATTTACTTACTCATTTTTCACAAAAATGGAAAGAGGAGCTAGAGGAGAAATAAGAATTGGGAATTAAAGTAATTATTGAAAAATTAGAGCTAATAAATTGGGGGTCATATTATGAAAGAGAAGAAATACAGTTTTCTATGGATGAAGAAAGAAATGTTACATATATCGTTGGTAAAAACAGCACAGGAAAAACTAAATTATTTCAAGCTATACTATGGGTTTTGTTCGATAAAATTGAAGAATTCCCAGACAAGGTGAACAGCAAAAGAAAGATGGATGGGGAAGAATTTGAGGTGGAAGTTGTAATACACCTTATAACAGAGAGTACTACCAATAAAACAAAACATAAATATAAAATCACTAGAAAAGCTAAATTTTCGGGATATAAATTCTTGGAAGAAAATTGGTCTATTAAATATTCACACTTAAGATCACGAAATTATCAAGAAATGAATTTAAAAGAATTTAAACATATGATAGATGAATATATTCCGTATGGACCAAGAGATTTCTATTTTCTTGACGGAGAGAATCTTGTCAATATTTTTCTCCGAAATATAGAACTTGTAAAAAATTTAGCACTAGCTCAATCAAGAATACCTATTTTAAACGAAATAAAAGATTTTCTCAATAAGGAAATCGATATTTCTTATAGTTTTTCTAGCAAAATCAGTTCAAAAGATAATTTATTAAGTCGACATTACGAAACAATTCAAAGACATCATCGTAAAAAAGAGGATCTTAGTAAAAACATTAAAAAAATGAGAGAATCATTAAATCAAGTCGAAATGGAGATCCTATCATATGAAGAACAACTACAGAATGTAAATATGGATGTTTTCCTAGAAAGAGAATCATTAAACACAGAATTAGCAGCCTTTAAAGAGAATAAAGGTAAAATTGAAGAAAAACTAGATAACCTTCTAAAAGAAGTAGGGATACAAATATTGCTAGAAGACATTTTTAAAGAATGTTTGCAGGATTTGACGGCTAGAATGGAAAAAGATGAAATAAAAAATATCATTTCTATTCCTAATCACTTGATCGATAGTATTTTAAAGAGAAAAGAATGTGTATGTGGTACAATAATCAACTCTGAATCACAAAAGATATTAGAACGATATAGAGGAAGAAAAGATAGTGAAGTCACGCTATATAATGAAATAAACAATTTTCAGAGAGAATTATCAGAAGAGCTCATTCAAATTAATGAAGGTAAAGGCAACCTAACTAATCTACTGGGAGAACTACAAATTCTTGATCTAAAAATCAAGAATCAAAATGGAAAACTTGAGAGAATAGGTCCTATAAAAGGTCGAGATGAAATTAAAAGTCTATTAGATAAATTAAATCAATCTATTCGAAAAAAAGCAGATCTAGAAACCAGTATTGTAGACTCGCAAAATAACATTGAAAAAGAAGAAAATGCAATATCGAGAGTGGAAAAAAATATCAAAAAAGCGAAATCAGAACTCAAGAATAGAATGGAAGATATTGATGTAGAAAAACTCGATAAAGAATTACAAAAAATTGACCATTATCGCCAATTTTTACTAGAACTGGTTAAGATATTGAAATTACTAATTAATATGGTAGAAGAATACATCAAAACTAGTATAAAAAAAGATGTAGATAGGAGATTTTTAGAATTCATTTGGAATGAAGAAGAGTGGAGAGAAATTGAAATTGATAACGAATGGAAATTTTTTGCTATTCATAGAAATAATTCAAGGATCCCCTCGACAGAGTTATCAAAAGGCCAGCGTCACGTACTCGGTATTGCTATTTAAAGTTCTATACCTAATAT
>JAEOTI010000674.1 GCA_016839955.1 Candidatus Hodarchaeota archaeon
CATCCTTCTCAGCTATTTGGATTCTATTACTTGATCCTGTGGTACTAGCGAAAAGCAGAAGACCTCTAACAATGGTACCATCACTCTGATAGGTAACATTAAACTTAAGGAGCGCAGTTTCACCTTGTTTTGCCGAATAATCGTTTGAAAACCAATTAACTACGAAGTTGCCGTAAATTTCAATTGGAACCTTAGCCATACGTGTAGAATTGTCTCGTATTGCCCAATTTAAGGAAACAGATTCATTAACTGATGCTGGGTCTGTCCAAGAAAGTTGTATTGTGTAATTTCCCGCTGGAATATTCGGGTCAATTCTTCCTGACCAGAAAACTGTCTTATTGGTTTTTCTTAGTTGAAAAGGTCGATCTATTGTAGAAAATTGAGTAGAATTTAATATAATATCGTAGTGAATATCTTCTATTTGCAAGTTAAGAGCATCTGTAACATTTAATATTGATTTAGTAATATTGTTTTCATCTGTGATAGTATAATTTTCATAAGAGGCATTCCAACCCATACTAATTGAAGCATTCCATGAAATTGGTTGAATTGTTAAATTCCCCTCAAGCCATGAAGAAAAATGATGTCTATTAGGAGAAAGAAGATGCGTTACATTAGTCTCTCTAGTAATATTAACAGAATAGCGAATGTTTAACTCTATAGGGATCTCTATCGACGCAGCTTTTGGATAATGTTCTCCGAACTTCACATTAATGGTGTTATTTACTTTACCGTAGATTCCTCGATTAGGGATCTTGATTTGAAGAACGAAATAAGTACTATCGTTATATGGTGCTGTGAAGTTTCCGTCGACCATCTGAACCACAGAAGGATCATAAGCTTTCAGTAATCCGACATCCCATACAATTTCTGACATATTTAGAGTTGTATCATTACTAGACCATGTTGGAGATATTGCATTAGCATAAGTTGATACTGTATCTTGAAAAGTACCAATCTGTGTATAATTACCCCAAAGTGTTTCATTATTCCAAGTCATATTAATTTGACCAATAAAGTAAATTTCTTCTCCCGGAGAGAAAATAGTATCTGGTGAAGTTAAATATGATTCTTCAATAATCCCTGGTGTTGTATTATTGAAATCTCCCCTCAGAGCAAAAGCAGTTTCTTTAATAAATGTTAAATTATTTGTTACTTCAAAATTGATATCAAAACTTGCAGGAAGAACAGGGCCACCCGGTCGCTGATCTGTGAAAACTCGAAAAATCCACTGACCAAGAATCGCTTTGTCTGCAGGAAGGTTAAATGTTATATTAAGTGATGTGGGTTGTGATCCATTTCTGAAGATATTACTAAGAACTGTAATCGAATTATTTACATTCTGATGCTCCCATAAATAAGTTTTAGTCGCAGTGTAGGTCTGATCAATATCTACAACAGGTATTTCGTAACCTGGAGAATTTAACGGGAGTAATTGAATGTTATCAATATGCCAGATACTGGGCAATGTTTGATTGAATGTTTCATTCCCTTGTATCCAAAAACGAAGAAGGGAGTTGTTCTCAGCCGCACTACGCTCAGTAAGGTTTGCTACGAGCGACTGATGAGCCCATGCTTCATCTATTGTATAATTCAGCTCAGTAGATATCCATTCTGTTCCATTATAATAATCAAATACCAATGAACTGGCATTTGTTGTCATATTTCGATAATCAAATTGGATAATTACTTGGTCATTCCATTCTGTGAGGTTATAGTAGATTTCACCATAACCTGTGTATTTTGTAAGGTTCAAAAAACTATCAGTGTCATCTGTACTGATTTTTGTGTCATTAAATGGTGTACTTCCATTAAACCAGTCAAGGATTACATCTTCTGAAAAATCTCCATCATTAAATATTGTAATATTATAGTTTTCCATAATGATGTTGTCAATTGTCCATTGTGAAAATGCTCCACCAACAGTCTGGTTTAACCCAAATGCAAATAAGATTCCCCTTGGGCTAGGTGTTGATGAAAGATTCAAATACAGAATCTCACTATATTGTTGCTCCCCAGAAGTACTCGCTGGAAGGATTACCTGATTTGTGGTGTTATCTCCCCAATAATAGAGTTTTAAATCTTCAGAAGTTGTTAGATTTTGATATTTAAAAGATACTTTGTACGTGCCACTTAATGAAACATTGTTAAAGTAGATATACGGATGGCCAGTATCATTCATTGTTAATAATAATTTACCGCCGGATATAGTTACATTTGTAAAGCCATTAACAGAATCATTTTGCCAATCAGTAACATTTTCTTGACTAAAAGTTGGATCTTCAAAAATTACTTCAGGATTATACTGAAAAATGAATGCACTCTCATCAAATGGTGACCGTAATTCGTAACGTAAGTTCCCATCTAATCGATCATGATACCCCTCAATTGATGCGTTTACCATTTCTCCCGGACGATACTTTGTCTGATTAAGTGTAATTGTGAGATTATCATATTCTATTGTGGTACTTTCATTAAAATCATCTTTAATTGAGTTTAATACGGATAATTCTTCTTGGGATTCTTCTTCTTCAACTGCAAAATTATCAATGTAAGATTCTGCAGCTAGAGAAGAGACAGAGGGATTAAAAGAAGCAGATAGCAAAATAAGGGATAATAGCACTATGCCAATAATTCCCTTCAAAGTTATGGAGATTCTAAGTACCATAGGAAATCACGTCATAAACCGAAGTTTTTCTTTTCTGATATTGTTTAGATTCTCTAACAAACATCAGTAAGCTGTTTTTACTCTTAAATCTTCTTTGAATCTATTTTTTATTTGTTTTCTGGAATCCAAGCTATTTATTCAATTATTTAGCATACTTACTGAAGATTAAGTTAATTTTGGATTCATGGGTACGTGAAATAAGGTAATCCGTGAAGATTACCTGTTTGTGTGGCTATTTTTTTCAAGTTATAAATCACATTATCTGTTAACCAGATGCAGTCTTAAAATCTCTTCAAAAAAACAATTGGTATTACTTGGATTTTCTAGAAGGTTTTTGTCAATATAGAATATTATGTTTATTCTTCTTAGTTGTTTTCACAATTAAAAGCAGGATTACGCTGAAATTAAATGGTTTTAAGAAAGGAAAAGATTAATTCTAGAGTTCATAACAATTTAACTATTTCTGTCGTTTGATTTTTGATGAAGGTTTCCCAACACCAGCAAAGAATATTTTTTCTTTTAAGAGAGCAAACATCAAGTATGTCCACAGAATATGTAGCTTTTTTTAGTCAATTAATGTATCGTTTAATCATGAAACCACTTTCTGAAGATACCCCAATTTTATTAGATTTTTGGAAAAAAGAGTTAAATTTCATATTAATCGAAACAATGGCGGGTCTTGCCAAAATGAAAGATCTGCTACTCCTTTTAGGATACGATAAAAAAGCAAATGAAATTGATTCTATAATGGAGAAAATGGAACATTTAGATTCATTAGAAGATATATAATTTTGAAAGATTAAGTTAGTAAGTTACTGTTTTTTCACAAAATTATAATTTATACTCATCTTATTCTTGAATAACTTTTTTTCAAGAATTTGAATAATCTTTAATCAGATTGTATGTCAAAATTATTAGAGAGGAGAATGGATGTCGAGCAATATTATTGAAAAAACCATTCAAGAAGCTCAACAAGCTTACTTAGATGGTAATTATCTCGAAGCTCACTCCCTTTTCTTTGACCTTGAAGAAGAAACAAAAAACCTTGGTTTTTCCTCATTAAACTACATCTGCAAAGGATTTTTACTTTTAACTGAGTATCGCACAGGTGGAAAGTCTGAAAGGATTCAAAATCGACTGGAAGAGCTACATCAATCTCTAAGCGAAATTACTCATCCATCCGATTCTGAGCTCTTTGTAAAAAGTCTAAATTACATTGGAACAGAGTTCATTGCTTTAGAAAAATATGAACCGGCAATAATACTGCTGAAAACTGCTCTAGCAATAGCCAAAACTGAAAAAAACCAGGAATTTCTTAAAATTCTTAGTTATAATCTTGGTTATGCAAATTTAGGTTCTAAAGAGCCACTTAAGGCAGCAAAACTAATTTCGATTGCTGCAAACTTAGAAGATATCTTTGAAAATGCATTGAGAGGTTTGACGTTAAGTTTGAAGATTTATAAAGAAATTGCAGACGCTGAGCAAGGTTTCAAAATCATTCAAGATTTCTTAGGTATTTGGAAGCAAAAGGAACACCGTCACCAAATCCTCCAAATAAAAGCGGAATTTGGTAAAAAGTGCCTATCACAGGTGGATCAGAACAATTCAACTGAAAAAGTAAGAAAACTCATAACAGAAACACTAGAAGCGTGTGAGGCCACAGATGACGGATTAATTCTAAGTGAAACCTTATATCAGGCAGGAATAGCTCTTGATACTCTTGGGGAACCAGAATGTGAAAACTTTTGGTTGAAAGCACGTGACACTTCTCTTCGTTTTCACACAGAGGAAACTTTTGTAAAATCCTCAATCTCACTTGCGTTCCTTTTACTTGATCGAGAAAATCCAGCTGAAGCTCAACCCCTACTAGAAGATGCTCTGGAAATCGCCGAAAAAATTGGTAAAAAAGCTTTAGTTGATCGAATTATGAGTGTATTATCCTCTATTGACACCCTCTTACCAAGTCCACAGCCTAATGATATAGAACCTGAGTTTGAAAATCTATTATTTGAAGAATCTCAAGAACAAGATGAAATAATTAGCGCCGATACAGCTGGAGATCAAGAACCTTTAGAAGAAGAACAAATAGAGGTTATAGAGCCTGATCAACCAAGTTCTAAAGATATTCAGGATTTACCAAGAATGCCCACAATACCTTCAGGGAGTCATTTTGGGCATGTTTCTCCCCAAGAACAGACCGAACTCCCTTCTTCGTCAATGATTTTGGATGAAAGAAAAGAAACAACTGATGAGGAAGAATCTAAAGAGTACGATAGTTTCATAACAACTGAACAACAAACAGAGGTCTTCGAGTTTTCTTTAACATCAGTTGGTGACTTTCTTAGGGGGAAAGGATATTCTATTAATTATGATCAGCGAATAGATGCAAGAACCGTCATTGATATTGTAGCTACTAAGGCGAAAATGAGAAAGAAAAACAGATTATTGCTACTATTTTCTGAAACTCCACCTGATGCGAAAATTGGTTCATATCTTTTATCCCGGTTAGATCAGCCTGGTAAAAAGATTATTTTCCTAGCTAATGGTTCACGATCG
>JAEOTI010000675.1 GCA_016839955.1 Candidatus Hodarchaeota archaeon
AATCATATAAAACGAAATTGGAATATAGATCACTGTAAATAAAACTATTAAGTAAGGAAATAAGTTAAAGCCTTTAATCACCAAACGCAGAAAAATTCGCGCCAAATAATGCACCTACTAAGGCAATGAACAAACGCATGAGAGAGGTATTTTGAATTTTTCTTAGGCAAAAAAAAAAATTGGCCCCTTTGGGCAAGTCTATAAGAACAAATAGTCAGTTCCTCTTGTCTAGAGAGATTGAATTCATTATTTGTTCAAGGTTCACATGGATTGGTGTGATTGTTGGAAAACCATTCACAAAAACCGAATGAAAATGCTGAAATTGGATATCAAAGTTGTCCTGCCTGTCAAGCACCGGTTGATAAGGCAAATCGATTTTGCACGAACTGTGGGTACAAAATAACTTCTTCTCCAAAACCCAACACGCTCGTGTGTCATCGTTGCTCTTTTTCAAACCCAATTAATTTCAAATATTGCGCTAATTGCGGAGTTGCCTTAATATTAAGTCGGGTTGTCAAAACTGAAGAAAAACAATTACCAACTTCACGTCAATATTACTTAGAATCTGATGGAGTAATTCCAAAAGAAAAAGGGGGAGTATTCCGTCAATTGCTCCCTGCCTTTTTCATTTTTATGTTGTCAAGTCTTGGTTTAATCGCGTATATTGGGGCATTTTTGCTTTTATATTCTCTAGGCCTTTATAACGAGGATAATGATTCTTTAAACATGTTATTTCAGATTATTGCTACCTTAGTACCAACAATCGCTTTAACAAACACGTATGTGTTATCACGCTTCGGCCTTACAAAGGATTCTATAGGTTTAACGAACGAGTTAGATCCGCAACTTACCATTAGAGCATATCTAATTATGACGCTACTAGTTGTGATTGTTGCGATAACTCTGCAGGTTATATTGACCATGTTTTTGACCTTGATTGGTAGTGAACCAGAGCAGGTGACACCCTACCCCTCTATTGGAACGAAAGATCCTGGCTTCTTACTCCTTTGGATCCTCGCAGCAGTAATAATTGGACCAATTTACGAAGAAATACTCGCACGAGGATATTTGATTCCTCTTCTGGAGAAAAGAGGCTGTTCACCGATCGTAGCAATATTAGGGTCTAGTATAATTTTTTCAGGTCTACATTTGCAAGCTGATCTTCTAACTATGGTTGAAGATGGAACTACAGTTGGTGCAATTGAATTTCCTCTGTCTCATGGCGTGTCCACTTTCATTATCGGATGTGTTTTTGGAATTGTCTACTATGCGAGTGGAAGAAGTTTGAAGACAACTATTGTTCTCCACATGATTAACAATGGAGTAGCTACTATCATCTTAGCTTCAGGTGACATAAGTGTCGAAGCTCAAGTGTCATTGGGGTTGATTTACATTCTCCTTGCTTTTTTTGGTGGAGGTTACTTTGCCTACCTAAATTGGGGGTATTTTGTTAAAGAGTTTGAGTTTGTTAAAACTGATTTTTACGGTCGAGAGAGTGCTTTTATCAATTATATTTTCGCTATCTATTTTGTTGCCTTACTACCAATCATATTCATCTTCTTTAATCCACTTCTTTATATAGCATGGTACATCCTTGGTGGATTCATACTGTTGGGATTTTTACTCCTTCAAAGACAACCTGTCCATCAACATGGTGGTCAATTTGAATGATTTTGACTCAGAAAAAAGAGGTTCCAGAGAAAAATTCAATAAAAATTCACCATGTTCTATTGATATCTTAGAATTAACGCAGGAAATCGATTTACAAATTAGTTCACGAGAAACCCCTCATATAAAGAACAAACTCATCACTTTAGATCAACTATTTCCCTTTTGTATAATTTCTCCTACTTCACGATTCGAAGGACCATATGTTTCTCCTGCAAGTATAATGATATCAATACAGGGAGAAGTTCACGATTTTCTAGTCTTCTTCCGACCTCACAAAGGGAAATTTGTAGTAACCTGTCCTTCCCCTCAATTCCTGGATATTTTTCTTGAACATTTCATCAAATTCCCATTCTCAGAAATATTTTGTCGACAGACAAGCTACTCACCTTTTGACCTGGTAATAACACCCATTTCTATGGTGGAAGCAACAAACTTAGGGAATGTCGATTTAAGGTGGAGTATATATCTAGCGCAATCAAGAGGAGGGTTTCCAAATCCTTTTCTGGTAGATCTCGGAAAACGTGAACAAGGATGGGCTGCAGTTTTACGGAATTTTATCGATTCTAAATTCGCTTTTTTACACAGCCCTTTCTACTTAACTCCGTATATTCTCGAACCTATTGCTTGGGCGCTCAGGTTTGAAACCTTTTGGAAGGCATTAAATGATTGTCTTACCACCTATAGATCTGAAGTTCATGGAATCAACGTAGTTCGAATAAATTCAAGCTATTGTGATCCGAGTTCCTTTGTAAAAGAGGATATTTCTTCTAGTAACAAAGAAATTTTACAAAGAAATGCTGAAATACACTTAGCAAAGACTCGACAATTATTGGTGCAAGGATTAGATTGTTTTGTTAATTATTATACAAATAATTGGATTTGTGAATCGTTTTGGAAAACAATGGACCTGATTAACGAGTTGGGTTACAAACACAAGTCTCCTCAGTGTCAAACAGTTCGATTTCACCACACATTATCGAGATTTGATAAATTCAGTAAAACATGGGAAGTATAGCGGGTCTCTTTCTAATCATTCTTTGGATAAAAGGAACGGGGAGCTAAAACAAAGTCGTCTTTATTTGTTTCTAAAACAATATCAGATTGTTTCTGCTTTTTTTTTCGTAGTTTTTTCTTTTTGGATGTTAAAGAAGTGTGCTTGCCAACCAAAGTTGGTTTTTGACATTCAGGACAATAGAAAACTCCAACAGAAGGACCTTCCTGGGGTATAAACCCACATTCATTACAACTAAAAGGTTTAATCATAATACTCATATCTAGATGAAAGTTAGTGATTAATTAATGAAATCCTATACTTGTAAATCCTGTGGTTACACATCCCAAATTACTCCTAAAGGAGGAAGTTGGGTTTGTCCCAAGTGTGGAAAGAAGGTTCTTTTTAGAAAGAAAAGGGACAAGGAAATTTCAAAGGTTAAAAAGGATCCAGAGATTGAAGAACTTCTAAAACCATTAGATAGGACCAAAATGCCCCCTCCCCGAGAAAAATTATTCCTCTTCTACAAGAATAAGAAGAAATAAACCCCTCTTATTATTTAAAACGAAATTTCACTAACTTTTCAATTTCAGAATCCAAATCTGAAATTATTAGACAGTCCCCATCAAATATTTGGTCACTTACTGCCTTATTATTATCAATTACTTGAGTTCCCCGAAAAAGAACTATTGAGGTGTCTTTTTTAAAATCCAGAGTGCGTTTAATCTCTTCTACTATATCTGAAATAACATCAGTTTTCTTAATAGTCATTTCGTAGAAATTGTGATTTGTTTTTGAACATGTCAAACAATTTGGGTCGATTTCACGTTCATAATTGATGGTAGTTCCTGTTAAAGCTGAATATATTGTCCAATGGGGAATTTGAAAGCGATCATGGGAAAGTAAATTATTCAGTTCTCTTTGAAATCGTTGATTACCTTCTTTACTTTTAAATAAATACAGACTTTTGATTATTTCTGAACACATTAGACCTGCTATGACTGCATTCACATTAATTACACTAGGTGTGTGTGAAAGTAATAGTTCTTTGATTTCGTACCGAGATAGAGGATCAAATCCGTGCTCGGATGAAATTTCTTTAACTTGAAGATATAAATGTTCGATATCTTCATCGGATTCCGAAGGCATTCGATTGAAGGATTGATTAAACCTGTATAAGGCAATCCAGCCACAATGCTCTCGTCTTCGTGGTTTTCCAACAAGTGTACATGGTATGTCCAAAACTAGTGTTTCATCCGGTGGAAGGGGATTAAAACATCCTAGACAGGCAGTTTGTTCTGGAAGATACACTGTCATTTGTGCAAAGAACCCTTCGCTCGCACCATCAATTAGAGGTTTCTTATTTATCACAGCCATTTCGTTGAGATAAACACGGGCTAGAAAGTTATCAAAACAACCTACAATTATATCTGTCTCCTCAAATATCCTCATAGGTGTCTTTTGAATTCTATCTGTATAAAATGAAATATTTACATCTGGATTAAACCTTTTAATGGCATGTGCAGCGATTTCAGCTTTAGCTTTGCCAATATGATTTTCGGTGAACAATAATTGCCGATTTAAGTTCGAGAATTCTATTGAATCATTGTCAACTAGGATTAAATTTCCAAAACCGATGAGAGCCAGGTTTTTAGCAACTTCACAACCGATTCCCCCAACGCCAGCTATAAGACAAGTAGAACTATTGATGATATCCTGATCCCATATAGATAACCGCTCTTGTCTTTCATATTTGCTCATTAGGATCCGTTCTCCCAGCAAATTTCAAAAGAAAAAGATGAGAGAGACTTTATGGAGTTTCCCTTTTTGAGCGATTCGGTAGCAGCTTTGATTTTGGGAATCAAAATTGCAGCTCTGGCTATGACTATGACATTTTTCGCTATGGCTCTGATTATTCTGTCAACAAAGCTATTAATGAGGCTTGGTCAAAAACCTGTTCTTGAATCCCAAGCTACTGCGAGAGCTATGGAGATAACTCCCAAAGTACGAGTAAAACCCTTACCTCCAGGGCATTTAGCCCTTATAAGTGCCGCAATTGCTAGTTTTTATCAAGAGAGAGAAAAGAAACTGGATACACATCTTCCCACATATTCAACGAAACATCGTATAATTAACCCTTGGAAATACAGCTCAAAAGTAAGGATGATGCGTGGACGTTATGGTTGATAGAAAACGCCGTGATCTGATTTTAACAATAGACGGGAAAGAACATAATGTCTCAGTTCAAGAAAAAGATCCTGGAGATGATACCTTACTCGAAATTTCGATTAACGGTGAACAATATGAAGTGGGAGTAAAGGCTGGATCTGAGGATCATAAAGTCATTGATGAGATAACCGCCTTAGAAAGAGACCCTGAGTCCAGCCCAACAGCAAAAATTGTGATAGAGGACTCAGAGAAATCCAAATGGAGAGCTGAGGAAAGTGGGATAGTTCCTGCACCTATTCCAGGACGTATTTTGGAAGCTAAGGTAAAAGTTGGTGATAAGGTGAAAGTAGGCGATGTAATAGTAATCTTGGAAGCTATGAAAATGCATAATGAAGTGGCATCGCCCGTCACTGGAGTTGTAAGAAGTATCGTTGAAGCAGGAACCGCAGTTAACTTTGGAGACGATATTGCTGTAATTGAGTAGGAATTGGAGGGTCAAGATCGCCTAACAATAGCTTCGATAGTGCTGTGGATTTTATTGAAGAGTGGTATGAATCTACAGGATTTTATGGTTTCATAGATGATCCTAGATATTTTATTATGGTCATTATTGGATTGATTCTAATCTATCTAGCTATTGAAAAAGAATTCGAACCACTCCTCTTACTTCCAATTGGTTTTGGTTGTATTTTGGTAAATATCCCATTTTCTGGGATGATGGATGAACCTTCTAATGGAGAATCTGGTGGAGTACTATACTTTCTATATGAAGCAGGGATCATTACTGAATTATTTCCGATCTTAATTTTCATTGGTATCGGTGCAATGACTGACTTTACTCCATTACTGAAACGTCCTAGTGTTTTAATCTTCGGAGCAGCTGCACAGTTTGGAATATTCTTCACTCTGATTGTAGCATTACAATTACAGGAACTTGATTTGATAGAAGGTGGTCTTGAGGTTGCTGCAAGCATTGCAATTATAGGTGCGGCAGATGGCCCCTCAACAATATTTTTAACTTCTAGATTCGCCCCAGATAAGCTCGGACCCATTTCAGTGTGTGCATATTCCTACATGGCGATGGTCCCTTTAATACAGCCTCCAATAATCCGGTTAATGACCACGAGAAATGAACGAAAAACTCCAATGCCCTATGATGAGGGTATCGAACCTAGTAGGTCCACTAAAATACTTTTTCCAATTATTGTGACACTAATAACATGTACACTCGCTCCCATGGCAACCCCATTAATGGGTTCTTTGATGATGGGTAATCTCTTCCGAGAAAGTGGAGTTGTTGAACGACTAGCCCAGTCTTCAGAACAGGAATTGACAAATATTGTAACAATACTCCTTGGTGTTACTATCGGTGCGACAATGCAAGCAAAACAGTTCATCACGATGGAAACTCTAGTAATTTTTATTCTAGGGTTAGTAGCTTTTACAGCAGCGACTGCAACGGGAGTTTTTTTCGGTAAAGTGGCCTATATTGGATCTAGAGGTAAAATTAATCCAATGATAGGTGCTTGTGGTATTTCAGCGTTTCCTATGAGTGCTAGGGTTATTCATAAAATGGGTTTAGAAGAAGATCCGCAGAATTTCCTATTAGGACATACTATGGCCGTTAATACTGGCGGACAAATAGGATCAGTTGTTGCGACAGGCATGTTTCTTCTTCTTATCCCGTTATTTTTGTAGGAAAATCTTGGTAAAAACTGAATTTTCTTAAGCGATACCTAGTCAGTTTCATCATCTCTTCTGGTGAATATCCTGACTCAACCGAAAATCACTCTTTACGGAGCTAATTGGTGTTCTGATTGTCGTCGAGCAATAAAGTATTTTGGGGAACAAGGAATCCATTATGATTTGAGGGACATTGAAGAAGAGACTCCTGCGGGAAGAGAAGCTTATAATTTTGTCTTAGAAGCAAATGGGAAGGTGTATGGAAAATCCAAAAGAAAAATTCCAGTTATAGAATTTGAAAAGAATGGAAAAAAGGATCTTCTCATCGAACCAACAAACGTGGAACTTGCGAAACGACTCGGATTAGCAATTGAAACAGCGGGTGAAGGAGTTTCTGCATCAATATAGCTCCGTGAAGGCCTAAAAAATAGACTAAACGGGTAAAGATTTATTGAGGAGTAAATGCATGCTTTTTTGTCCATTCCTTTGCTGTTTGAAAGTATAAATCAAAATTTTTAAGCATTTGTTCTCCTGCTTCTTTGTTAAAGGGATCTCTTGGATCTACTAGGTATTCAGGGAACTCTCCTTCAGTAGGAAAGACATCTAGCATCATTTCAAGGTGTTCAACGACAGATGGAAGAGTAATGGTCTCCTTCCAACCTCCTGGTTTTCCTGCATTATTCCAATTAATCAAGCTTAAACATACATTAGAACCCCATTTCCATCGCATATCCCCAATAGCGAGGTTTGCATGCCATATTGGTGTCCTAAAATTAATAATTGGTGGTTTAAAGGGATATTCAGACGGTAGGTCAATTGTTACTTTCCAAGATCCCCCTTCATATGGTGTTCCTTTTTTACCAGAGATGATTAACTCATATTTTGATAAATCTCTGTCAATTAATTTCCAGGAAACGCTACTACGACCTGGTGGATAGGATTTTAACATTGCTTTGAATTCTGATCGTAGTCGTGTAGAATGAAGGTCTTGAGTCATAACTTGAGATTCTCCCTAATATTTAACCTTAATTTTCTGTTATAGACCACTCTAAACTCTCATACTTGCTGTTAAACCAATTTTCTGGATTTATAACCCGAAAAATAGCCAAAAATTTTGTATTTGGCTCTTTTTCTAAGTAAGGATCAAGTACAATAGCGATTGCTCTTGGATACCTTAGTTGGAAAGCCAGACAATGAGTTTCAATATCTGTGCTACTAAGAAATACTCCCCAAGAAGGATGTGAATGATACCATCCAATAATAAATTCACCTTTCTCGTCATCAAGATCTATCCATTCATAAAATGAAAATTGCCAGTCCTGAAGCTCTACAAAAGAAGAGCTACCTTCCGAAAGAGGGATTATTCTCTCAACTTTGAGATTTTTACTACTTATTTCACATCCTACCAATAGTCCCAGAACTTCTTTTCGTTCGTCTGAGAACGCTGAGGCATGGGCTATCATATCTGCAACAGCGGTGTTTTGAAGAACTACATGGGCCCTATTATCTATCTTTGTGGATTCTAATGACATTTTAAATACCCCTGTTCTTCAGGAAAGGTAATATCCGTGCAATTTATTTTATATGAGGACTTTTCTAAAAACTAATTTTTCACAGGAAGGATTAGTTTGGAAATTCTTAAAACCTCTTTCTGAGGGGAATTAATACTAAAGAAGGTTTCTAGTTATGACCTATGGCGATAATTCTTATGATGGTGATTTGGACGCTCCAACAATCAATTTACGATTTAAAGACCCACAATTACCTCCAGGCCGAAATACAAAAGCTGAAGTAGTTCGTTTAGATTGGACAATCCGGCAATTAATTGCAGCAGTTCGGGATATGTTCTCAATTCCGATAAATTTGCCCATTGCCTTACTCTATAAAGGAAGAAGACTTAATCCCGAAACTATGTTACAAGATTATACTCCTACTGAAAATGATTTATTTATGATTGTACCTGATCAAATAAAGGGTGGAACGTAAATAAAACAAGATTTTTCAGTTCGATGCATTCTCAATTGTCTCTAAATTACCCTTACATTCAATACAAAAGAATGCGTCTACATCTTTGAGATCCTTAGTACATGATTTACAAACCGCTGCTTGGCAAACGGCACATTTTGAAACAGGTTGTTTCGATTCTTGACAGATTGAACAGCGGGCTTCAATTGTCTCTTCATATCGGACTAATTTTCCATTGTCTATATCAATTCGAGCAGGTATAGCATTTGTTAAGATCATTTCAACAATTTCTTCTATTAAAGAATCTTCTGATTGCCCTGTGACAGTAGCAATCGCTGATAAAGGTATTTTTTCTCCGGTGCTTGTATCAAATATTTCTTTTACTTTTAATGAACTATTAGTCTGAGAATAGCTAGCTGGAAGTCTCCAACCTCTTTCTAAGGGGGAAAAACCACACAGGCGACATTTTTCGCTTGTTTGAAGCCCTTCGACCTCAACATAAGTCAGTCCACACGATGGACACATTCTTGGGAATTCAAGGATAAATTGACCAATGTTGTCACAAAAGGGACAGGATTTACTTTCTCGAGCTTCATAACAAGAAGCAAATACGACTCTACGACAATTCATACATTCATAATATCGCAGAGGTGATTCTTCAAACATCAGTTGATCATATACAGTCCCATCAAGTTGACAGAAGATTTGTATTGCTTCTACTCCTATTACTTCTAGTCCTCGGTTTACCAATCGTAAACCCTGACTGTTTGCCATTATTTGAAGTAAATAAAAAGCAATTGTTGAAGTAATATCAAAAATAGAAGCAAAGGCGTTAATATCTATTGCTGATTTTAATCGATTCTTTATTTGATCTGTAGAAGGACTAAATATTCCTTTATTATCTATTTGTCCAATTTGTATTATTGCTTGCAATTTTTGAAGAATATCTATTAGAACTTCGACAGAAATATGCAATTTTCTCGCTAGAGTTTCAGGGTTAAATGATTCAAGCACTAAAAGAAATTTTACAATTCGTTCTAGAATGCGAGGTAGAGAAAGAACCTGTTTGTTATCTGCTGAAAGTAGCGTTTCAAGGATTGCTTCTTGATGTAAATGATTAAGTAAATCCAATACTTGTGAGGATGACAATTTAAAGATATTTTGTACAAGTTGAAGCGATACACCTTTGTTACCCTTCTCAATTAATAAATTTCTTATAAAAGCTGAATAAACTTCGATAGCGCGAGGACTACGCAATATCAAGTCCCTGGAGATATTTGATGTAGTGTAAATCATATGATTCCGATCAATAAATCCTGAAATATTCTCTTCTTCCGATAATAACATTAAAATAGATTCAATTCGATCTATTGACCAAGCAAGCTCTTGTATTACCTCCCACGCCAAGATTTTATCCGACCCTTTAATTTTGTTTAAGAGTTGTTGTTTAGCATTTTGAAAACT
>JAEOTI010000676.1 GCA_016839955.1 Candidatus Hodarchaeota archaeon
GACAGCTCCTACAGTGATTGCTTCTTCAGCGGAACCAGGAGAATATATGCCATCTGAGTCTGATCCTTCATTTCCTGCTGCTGCAACCACTACGATTCCATAATTATTTACTAGATTAGCAACAGCATTATCAATAGAAGAAATTGTCTCAGTGAACCCCAAACTTAAATTGACAACTGAAATATTATAGGTATCACGATTAGTAGCTACCCAGTTTAATCCGTCGATTAGATCGTCAGAATAACCCTCACCAATATCATCTAAGACTTTTACTCCGACTAATTGGGTTTCAGGAGCAACACCTCGATAGATTTCTGGATAACTTCCACCATTAGATCTTCCAAAATCAAGCTGTACAGCAATTCTCTCTCCTTTGAGAGGGTCTGTACACCAAAAACCTATAGCAAACTCCCCTGCATCAACATCAGTTTCCAACCAGGTATAATTTGTAGTTTGATCCATTCTTTGTCCTACTAGAATATCGAATGTGTTAGAAGCATGATTTAATTGAAGGAGTTGAGCATCTACTGAGCCTGATCCATGAAAGATAACTTCAATTTCAACATCTGTTGTTTCTTCAAGGTTAAAAGATAATGAAAAAAAACCTTCTGTATAACCTGGATCTGTATCAAAAAGACCTGATGCAGTAATATTTGTTTTACCCTGGTCACTCATGGACCCTTTTCCGGCTACAATCGAAGCTACATGGGTTCCATGACCATTTTTATCAGTAGCTGAAGTATATTCGTCACCATTCGCATCTGCATCTGCTCCTACGAAATCAGCCCACGCTATTACCTTTCCTGCCAAATCAGGATGAGTATCATCAATTCCAGTATCTAAAACAGCGGTTGATAGAAAAGATAGTCCTTCATATCCTTGATCCCAGAGATAAGGTCGGACTCGTATTTGTTGAGTAGAATCCAATAATGTTGCGTGAGATTGAAAAGTTGGCTCAATAAACTGAATACCAGGAAGATTAAGAAGTCGATTTACATCAGTTAAATGGAAGTTCCCTTTAACCATGTCAAATTTGTCCCATATTTTCGTTTTAGATAATGATAATGAGTCTAAAGTTTTTAACACCGAATTTGCCATTGGTGAATCAAATAATAGAATTAATTCACTATATTCACTGTTCTCTCTAAGAAGAGTATCAAGAGCATCATGAAGTCGATTATTATTAATATCATTAGGTGCAACAGACTTTTCCTTACCTTTTAGATCTTCAAACAAACTAATATGGTTGGTTGATCGTTCTTCAAAACTAGAGCTTATCCCAACAATTGGAATAACAATAACGAGAATTAATGAAATTACTAGGATCACTGAATGTAGTTTCAGATGTTTTACCTCCTCAATTGATAGGAGTTTGAATCTAGGTCGTAAAAAGGGTTGCCATATGTTGCTTAATTTCTTGTCGACTTTGCGTAAATGTTATCATCTTTTACACTAAGCAGCCATTTTTTGAAAGCTCTGTGGTAAAGGTTTTAAAACCTTAAAACCCCTGAATTCTTTGAGGTGATTCCAGGAGTCCGTCTTAGCTCGAGAAGAACCAGTTGAGGTGGTAATAACACACAAGGACGTATCCTTAGTGGGGAAAAACCTCTAAGTTGTAATCTTTGGGGGAAAAATAATTCAAGGCTGTTCTCCTATATGGGGAACAGTACCCGCTCAACCGTCCTAGCGGGGAAATCATTCAACCTTGGTTGGGTGGATAGTTACTGTGACAAATGCTAATATTTGTCTATAGATGACTATTGTTAAAGGAACGGTTCTAAATATGTCAACTAAGAAATTGTTGATTAATCCTTTACATTCGGACAAAATCCTGGTTAGCTGATATTATACGTTGATATTTGTTTTAATGGTAACTTTGCAAAGATTATGGAGGAATCTGAAGAACAACAGTCGTACCATGGTTTTTCCCTGAAGAAGTAACATCGATTGATCCGTTGTGTTGTTCAATAAGCATTTTAGAAACTCGAAGTCCAAAACAGGCTCCTTTTTTCGATTGATGAGTTTTGATTGCTTTTGGGTTTAACCAAATGTTCGTTAAATCTGATTCTGAGAGCCCCTGACCTTGATCTTGTACTTTTATTGAAAGAACTTCATTTACATTTTCTGTAAATACAAATATTTTGGTGTTCTCTGAAGAAAACTGAATTGCATTGCCAAGTATGTTTGTAAGAACTAATTCAAGAGCTTGAGGATCGACAGAAAATAATAAGGACTCATTTATGTCAGCAGATATAGTAATTCGTTTTTTCAAAGCTTCTAGGTTGTGTTTTTGTACCATTTTTTCAATTATTTCACCGATCTGAATTTCTTCTCTCCTGATCTTAGCATTTTGAAACTTAAACCTTATAAATTCATTTAAATTCGTTGCGATAGTGGTTATTTTATCAGTAGTCCGCTCTATCGTGTTCAACGCATCTAAAAGCTTTTGGTCTATAGCACCAAATTTACCCTTCTTTGCAAACTCAGAATAACCTTTCGAAACTGTTAGAGCTCCTCGAATTTCATGAGAAATCGCATAACGTATTTGATCAAGGTCTTGGTGCTCATCTTCATCCATTTTCAACCAACCGGATTGAGATCAGGGACTCGAGAGAATCCATCCCCACTAATAATGGCTTCGTTTAAGGTACTGGCAAGTTCTTCAGTTCTTGTAATAACATATTGAATAGGTGTAGTACTTTTAGCAACAGTTCCAAGGAGAAGAGATTTTTCTAAATGAATAAAAACGAAAATATAATTTTCAGAAAGAATTATTTGAGCTTTCATTGAATCGCTTGTACCAAATTCTGCTACTATTCTATCTGCTACGCCTAACCAGAGATTGGCAGAAACCATGACAACATTTTGCATATCACCTTTCTCAAAAAGAGGTAAGCCTTCATCAGTGAAGATACTTACACCCGTGATCTCATCATCCACAAATCCCTCCAATCGACCTTCCAATGATTTTGTAGAAGAAGTTACAACAGCATTTGAAAGTACGTCAGCTACAGCAATGAAAACTGATTTATCATAAATACTTGTTACATGGAACCGAGAATCAGGAAATCGGACGTTTTCAAAGAATATTTTGAGATTATCATAATCAAAGTCCTTACGAAGATCACTTTTATGAAAAAAACAATAAGTTTTTGAGTCTGGGCTAAATTTTCGAAGGTTATCTAAAGCTAAATCAAAATAGAACTTACTACGGGATAATTCATCCTCAGCGAAAACATCTACAACCCAAACGAGGGCAAGAACATTCGAAAACATCCTTTTTCCTTTTGGTCCCATAAAATCATCTAGATAGCTCTTTTGGCCACCTGTATCCCAGATTGTAAATCGTGTATTCGCAAGTTCCTTTAGGTCGGTTTGATATTGAACAGTGGGTTTAGTTTGAAGGGTTTCTGGATTTGCACCAGTAAAGACAACATTTTTTATAGAAGTTTTACCAGCTTCCGCTCCGCCCATGAGTAAAACTTTGGGAGCAATCTCCCGATCTGCTCTTAAGGTGAACATGGTGAGAATCTACCTACACAAATTCGTTTTTAATTTACCAATAACTATTACTGTAATTCAAATAGAAGATGAATGATATTTCATTTAATTCTCTTCTTGATTTTTATCAAAAAGATGAGTAACTGTATGTCGCAATTTATAAGGAAACTGATAAGCTACCTGATATTTAGCTTAAACTTCATTAAAGAGGTAATTCTTAAATTTTGAAATTCGTTCAGAGAAGTCACTACCTTCAAGGTAGAATGAAACTGCCATTAGACTGCTCAAGAGAGAATTTCCATCTTGAGGGGTATAACAGAAGCCCAAAACCTCATTTCCATGACCAGGATACACCTCATCTTCCTTTACATGAAGACTTGGGATTACCATCACCGCTTGGTTTAATATCCGCCCATAAAATCCATGATCTCGACCAAAACTAAATACTTGACTAGCTAAAGTTTTGTTTGTTAATGCAACTAATGGATCATCTTCAAATCGCTGTTTAACCTCTTCAAATGTCACTCTTTCATCCAATTTGAGATCGAAAAAGAGAGAGTGCACATATTGTGTAGGTAATTTGATTGCACTAGAAAAGACATTCAAGCTCTTTCCGAGAGTTCTAAAAAGATGATAAACATCTTTAGCGTGATGTGTTCCAAAATACTTGTCTTTATGTTTATTAACATCTGGTGCTGGAATAAACCCTCCTGATTGACTAATGTCTGTAGCTCTCCGCATACAAAGGAATCTACCTTCCAGCAAGCGATTTTTTCCTTCCTTTGTGAATCCCACATTCCTAATACAATTTGCAATATTATGTGTATTACAACTGACGACTTGAATAAATTTAGGATGCTCTTCTCTTAACACAGAATCGTTAATTCCTGCAGCATAGGGAATTCCAAAACCAAATTCTGATCCTTGGGCAAGAAAACCTTTAATTTTATTCTTTCGAGAATTATAAAATCTTTCTTTATTTTTTAAACCATTTCCAGTGGGTGTACAGTCTATAACAACAGATGCCTTATCTAAAGCGTCTTCAAAAGAATATGTAGGTTCAAGATTTATTTTCTTAAATTCTTGAATTTTGTCTTTTTTAACACACAGCTCTCCTCCCTTTTTTAGAAGAGCTTGTATCATAGGTCTATCAACAAGTCGTGGAGTATGTTTATAGAATATTACGTTATCCACACCAAGCTCTTGTGATGTAGAACATAAAAGACTAGTCAGAGGTTCCCCAATTGTTCCAGTCCCTACAACAAGAATCTGGTTATCTTTTCTTGAAGACATCATTATGCCACCATAAGTCAAAGGAATAGCAAAATCATCACTACAAAGGATAAATTATTTTAACGTTTTTAAAGTATCATCCAAAGCTTGTACGCCTTTTATCAAATTTTCTTCTGTTTCCAAAGTAACAATACGCAGATGACCTGGTGACAATTCAGGTCCATATGCACTCCCTGGTGTGATGAGAATTCCATGTTTTTTTAATAACGATTTCACAATTGTTTCATCATCAATTCTTAAATTCACCTTTGGAAAAATATACGTTCCTCCCTTTGCAGGTACTGTTGAAAGATCAGTGATTTGATTTAAATGATTGATAAGAATTCTATGTTTTTGTTGTATTGAGTTGACATAATTCATAGTGCTTTCTTGAGGCTCTTGAAGAGCAATTTTAGCTACCTCTTGAGCAAGCAAAGTGATACCTAATCGTGCTTTACACAGGTGAACCAAATGATCCCAAAAACCTGGGAATTTATCTAATGGATCGTACCATCCTAGATAACCTAAACGGTACCCAGGTAAGCGATAAACCTTACTGAATCCGTTCATATAAACCACTGGGACTTCCGATGCAAACTGAAGAGGAGAGAAGAAGTTAGAAAAAGAAATCGAATCATATATTTCATTTGTGAATATTATTAGATTATATTGAGCTGCAATATTAACGAGTTCTCTAAGGACCTTTTCGGGGTAAACCGCACCAGTAGGGGAATTTGGAGTAATTATCACGATAGCCCGAGTTTCTGGATTATTTTCAAGACATTTAGTTAATAATTCTAGATCGGGGTTCCAATCTTCCTCTTCATTGCACGGATAAAACCAAATCTTCCCAAATCGTTTAGCCTGAACAATTAATGGAATATAAGAAGGATCAGGGATTGCAATACTTCCTGGATTTTTATGAAATAGGGCATCAAACGTCAGGGGGAAACCTTCAGATACTCCATAGGTTAAGATAATTTTATCTGGATGAATTAAAACATTAGACATCTCTTGAATCCGTTTGGTTAGCGCAATTCTTAGATCTTCATCACCGTTCCAATTTGGATAATTTGTAAAATCTGAAAATCGTAATTGATCAATTCGTTCTAAGATTTTTTTATCGAGTTTGTAGCCATAAACAGGCGGGTCGCAGTTTGATAAATGCAGGAAACTTTTATGATCTTTCGCTATATTATTTAATTCATCAAAGATTCCTGAATAACCAAATTTATCGAAATCATTGTTCTTTTTTGTTTCGAACTTCGTCAATTGAATTCTCCCAGATATTTTTTTTACACCTTCATTGATATTTACTTGGTTTTCTTTTTCTAATTTCATAAAATTGTGTGGGAATATTCATTTGAAACAAAGGACATATCATATTTCTTCAAGCCAGCTTTTAATAATTCAAAAAATCTGAACATCAAAAGGAAGACTCTCACTAAGATGGTGATGGAAAATGATTCGAGACAAAATAGGAGCAAAAATCTTTTTAACCTTGATTACTATCTCAATAATTCCACTATTGATTATTAGCACAACGTATATCACAATATTTTCACAAATGAGCACAATGACACTAAATGAAAATGAAAATGCTTTACTCGAATCATCAGAAGTACATCTTCTTGAACTGATTGAAGAACGTGCAAATGGTTACAATGATTTTTTTGAGAACATTTTCAACCTTTCATACTCATATGTCACTTTCTTACAGGATATTTACGAAAATCGTTCGCAATTTGGAGATGTTCCTTCATATTCAGATGATTTAGATATTGAAGCACTTGGTATTGATCCATATAGTGTTTCAGCTTATCACGTCCCTATCAATTTATCACTTAACTCTGATGTTAATGATACAATATATAACACGGCTCCATTAGACCAAATTTGGAGAGCTACTGCAAGTAATAATCCTTATATCGCTTGGACTTATTTTGGTTCAAAATTTGGTGTTCATCGGACCTTCTATTGGCATCACATGAGTGATAGTTACGACCCTCGTTTAAGACCCTGGTATCAAAATGCTGCGAATTTATCTCTCAATCCGGATCAAAAAACAATGGTTGGAACTCCTTATATGGATGCAAGTGGTAGAGGGCTAATGGTAACATTTTCTTCACCAGTTTATAACGAAAGCGAATTTATTGGAGTAATTGGAATTGATGTCACTATTGAAACAATTAGACAGAAAATCTTTAAACAAATGTCTTATTCAAGTGGTTATCAGTTTCTCATTGACACAACTGGAAATATAATTGCTCGTCCAAATGTTTCCGCTGAGGATGACCCACGTTGGGACGAAACTTTCTTTTATAATAATCTCATGACGACAAATAATACAAAATTGAATGAAATCATCATTCAAAACATGACCTTAGGGCAGAAAGGATTAATTACGGTAATCTTTCAAGATGGGAAAGAAAAATATTTTACTTATTGTCCTATTTCCTCAACATCATGGAGTTTAGGGATATTCATCTCTGTTGATGAAGTCATTGAATCTGTTGAAGACACAGGAGACCGAATTAATTCTATTTTCTTCCAAGCCAGTTTATTTTCTATTTTATTTTTGGTTGCCATTGTTGTATTCGTGGCTAGCGCTGCTTATTTTCTGTCAAAAAACATCTCGAAACCAATCGTGGAATTAACTGATGCAGCAGATAATATTAGTTTGGGGCATTTCGACATTAGTATCCCTATCAAGTCAAAAGATGAACTAAGTAAATTAGGATTTGCATTTAATCGGATGATAAAGTCCTTAAGGGTCATTATCGATGAATTAGAAGAACTATAGATCGATTTCTTTAGGTTTTCCAGTGTTTTTTTATTAAATCATCGATAGTGCTTACAATATTTACTTTTCTTGGCAATCGAAAGTTGTTTTGGATATCAATGGCTAAAAGAGGATTTACTTCTTTACACATTCGAAAAAATAACTGAGTCTTTGATTTAGGTTCGTCTCCAAGTATTTTTTGTAATATTTGTACTTTCTTGTCTGAATCAGAAAATAGTAATTTCAAAGCTTCTTTAATCTCCTCGGTTAAAAAGGCAAATTTAGCCAGAAATGTTTGTCTAGTATCAAAAAGGGATGATTTTAAACTTAAATTTCTAAGATCCTCAAATAAATCCCTACAAAAATCGTTTCTTTCTCCTCCAGTAACCTTATTGATATTTAAGTTTATAATTACTGATGTTTTTTTGTCATAATCCTTCCGATAACTCGAATGGGTCCCAACAATTTGTGAAATACTCTGCGTTTCACTCCAGAGTGTCACAGAAGGGTGTGAATAAAATGATAATACTGACCCTAATGTTTTTTCAACAAGATTCCTTTTTTTTGCATGAAAAACAATTTGGGAATGAGTTAACATAGCTGAAATAATCCGATCAATGCTATTATCGAAAATTGAAAAAAAACTGGTTAATTGGCTAGCTAAATCCTCTTCCGTGACAGTCTCTCCAGAGCTTGCTGCTTGATATAACCTCTCAAATAGTGAAGCTTGAAGAAAACCAAGATATTGACTTAAATCAGCCCAATTCGCTACAATTTCTTGAACCCTTTTCTGGCGTTTCTTAACTTTCGTTGAAGCAGGTTCATTTTCTAATTTGTTAATATGATATGCGATTAAAGGTGAAATATCTAGAGCTCGCTGTTGTACTACGTAAAGTAATCTGTAGAGGAGAAGCCAATTTCGCTCTTCTGTTAGAAGACACAATAGATGTGTAGGCTTACGAGTAACAGGATCCCGACGACATGTAAAGACATAGGCAATATATTGCGTTTGTGGCAGATATAATATCGATCTTATCTGTTTTCCTTTTAAATTGAGCTGAGAAATCCTTTCATTAAATTTATGCAGTTGGATTTGAAGGTCTTTAACAGGTTCCTGTTGTTCATCAAGAATAGGTAAGACCTGAGGTTGAAGAGCAATATCAAGGATGATAGAAAATCCTTGTCTTGTTGGTTGATCTTCAATAATAGAATCACAAGTTTTTCTAAAATTCTGGAAGAATCTTGTATCTCCTTTCCAACCTCTAGCGTCTGGAAATTGATGATGAAATTTAAATGAAAGATTCTCAATAATTTCTTCAATCTGGTTATTAGTAAGAGTCGATTCTTTTTCTTCTCTTAAAATAAATGTGAAACCTTTTCTAATATAGAAATGGAATCTTGATTTTGCCATATTTAGTGATTCAAGGTGGGTTTCTCCAAGGGCATATGGAAATGCCAATATTGCTTGAAAGAAGCCACTTGTTACATCTATATTCTCCACAGCTACTTCAGAATAGGAGCGATGGAAGACTGTTAATCCATCTTTAAGAATGATTACTTCAGTAAGCATGTAATCACTTCAATATTCCATAAGCTAAAATTCAGAAGGTTTTACAATGATTTCTTTCATTCGTAAATCGAACAAATTATTTGTTGTTGACGGCTTTACTCTCCAGGCTGTATCCGCTCCTCGTCCTGTTCCTCCAATACATATAATATCTGTTTGTGAGTCCACTAATCCATTATCTGCAGCCATAAGGGCAATTTCCATACAAACCTTAGTACCATCACCAAATGTTCTTCGTAGAGTTATTGCAAGCATTTCAATAGGAAGCATAGTTTTAAATTCCTTCCGAAATGATCGTTCTACTCCACTAAGTGCATGGGACGTGGTAAGAACTTGACAATTAGGTTTTTCTAGAACTTTAGTCTTAATTTGATCATCAAACTCTTGTACGTCTTTTCCTGTAAATCCTGTATGATGTGTAACTACAACAAGATTCAATGTAGGATAATCATCAATGAATTCAAGCAATTTTTTTGCAGTTGCACCAGTAGTGCTTGCAAGAAGTATTGTTTTGATATTTTGCTCACGACTATATTCTAAAGCTTTTTTTAAAACCGTTTCTGTGTGTTGTGGACCTGTAGAAGGTAATATCATTGATATCAGTTCCTAATTTACCAATTTTGGACAAAAGATTTTCAAAATGATTAAAGAACGTTGAGTTTTGTGTTTTATTCATTTACTTTTTAATAAATATTAAACTCATCTATTTCTTCTTCAAAAAAGATCTCAACTGTCGAGCCAGAAAGCTTCCTAAAATAAATGAAGAACCACATGTCCCTATTAAAACAAAACTAAGGACGATTGGTTCAGAAAACATTTCTTTAACATTATTCTTAATTCCTGTCATTTCATCATTTGAAACGGTGAATAAAATTATTGCTTCATTAACTCCACCTATTGCATCTTCAGCCCAAACCTGAAGCGTAAAAATTCCTGTTTCATTAACTGCTATTCCAACAGGTCCTGTCCAACTAATTGGTGACATATTACATCCTTGAAGGTGATAATAAAAGAAGATTGCATCTCCAGAAATCGTTAAAAGAATTGTCTGGGTTAAATAGTGTTGTGTGCCATTAAAAGGGCGTATGGATGTTATTCGGGGTCCTTCAAACCGTACTGGTCGCATCAAAGGGCTTTTATCACAGTTCTGACTTACTCCGCTTATAAAAAATGGTGTATCACCAAAACCATCGCAAATCTCTGTTAGATAAGATACTAAATTATATTGATGTGAACCATTCTTCAGTGATGAAGCAAAATCCAATCCATTATAATCCCACCAGAAATTTTGGCGAAAAACATTGTTATCTCCATGATCCATTGCTGAATTATTTTCTGTTCTAAAAATTGCATTCCATTGAACCAAATTAAATTTACTCCCAACTTCAATGAAGATTGCAGTATCACAAAGTGAAAACTGGTTGAAGGATAAGGAATTATTCAGTCCATTGTGTATATATACTCCAATGGAATTCTCTTCAATAATATTACGACTAATCGAGTTATTTCTTGCTAATTTACCAATAATTATACCTTGTTCATTTGAAAAGAGGTTATTTTGAGAAATTACATTATTTGATGAATTACAAATGGTTATACCTTTTCGGTTATTCTTACATGTGTTTGTTTTTACAGTGTTGTTTATACTGTTCTCAAAAATAGAAATACCAATATTATTCTCTGTACAATAATTATTAGTAATTTGGTTATTTAAACTATCCTCAATTCGAATTCCAGGACCTTTGTTATTTTCACATGTGTTATTAGCAATAGTTATGCGTTGAGAGGACTGTAATATCCAAGGTTTATTGATTTCAATTCCTACATAATTATTGTAACAAAAATTATTTCTTATTATAAAATTTGTACAATTAAAATCAATTTTAATTCCAGTTGCATGATTAAAACAGTGATTCTCTCTTATGGTACAATTAAAAGTAGCACTAACTCCAATTCCTTGATAACTGTTAGAACTAGTGTTGTTCTTTAGGATAATATCCCTAGAATAAGCACAAACAATTCCATATTCCCAATTTGCAGAAACCCTATTATTTCGGACAATTATACTTGAAGAGTTGTAAATATCAATTGCATACGTCAAATTATGTAAGAAATTCCCCTGCACTACAACATTACGAGCGTTATTTAGATTGATACCCATTGAAAGGTCATAAACAGGATTAGTTTCAATATGATTCTGGGAATGAGATCCAAAATTCGAAAAGGGGGGGGATCTAATTCCCCATAGATGATTATTTTGAATAAGTAGATGTTTTTTTGTGTTATTAATAATGATACAATGGCTATTAGCTGCTGCATAACCAATTTCTACATTTTCTATCCGATAGGGGTCCAGCTCAGTTCCGGAACCTGGAAACCCTTGGGTATTCAAGTCATCATCTGACGTAATGATAATAGGATCACGTTCGAACCATTTAAGCAAGTTTATAGAGAGAATTTCAATGTTTTGATTTTGAACTTGGCTTTGAGGTCGATAATTGTAGGCTATGATATTATCTCTGTTATTCGGCTTGAGTTTGTCAACCTGATTAGTAATAGTTTGACTCTGAGTTGTAGATACACCAAGAAAACCAAAAAGAAAAATGAACGAGGTTATTACGATCTTTTTGTTAGAGAAAATCATTGTTTCCAAATTTTATTATTATAATCAACTATATAAATTTTACCATAATATATAAAGCAATCATATCAAAAAAAGAATTGTAAAATATCTCCTAATACTCTTAAAAGATCTAAAAGTAGCCCTAATGTCGTTCATTAATGTTCATTTAATAACCAACCATCTACACCGAAGACAAAGGCACAAAGGCCAAACACCATTCCAAAACGAAGGAGTCTCTTTACCCAGAAAGCTTCAGCTGAAGAAGGGTTACGAATAAGTCGAATTATACTTAAAACCATAATACCATCGACTATAACAACAGAGATGGCTAAATAAATCATATTATAATGATGTAGTAAATAAGGAAATGCAGATAGAGCTATAGTAATGAGTAAAAAGACTATTGCTACGATTGCAGCCTCTTTCTCTCCTAGTGTAACCGCTAACGTTTTTACACCAGCAATCTTGTCTCCTTCTAAATCCGCTATTCCTTTAACTATTTCTCGACCTATTTGCATAAAGCAGGCAATGGTAGCAGGCCATATAGCAACATCGAATTTGAGAAGAACTGTTCCACCTAATAAAATTGCTAGGGCTGAAAGAACACCAATAACAAGATTACCAATAAAACCGGCACGCTTGAGATACATCGAATACGCAGCCACTAAAATTACTCCAACTGATACAATAATATAAGCTGCAAAGTTCAAAGTTGGTAAAATCACTATTACTGACGAAGTTATTAATATTATACACCATATGAATGCCTGTGTTTTCGTTAATCGACCTGAAGGAATTGCTCGTTGTGGTTGGTTAATTAAGTCCTCTTCTACATCTTTCAGGTCATTCATAACATTACCCGCGGCAGTTACCAAAAATGTAGCGGTTGCAGCAAGAATGACACGTGAAGAGCTTTCGAAATCTAGATCAATTAAAAAACCACTAGCTACCGCTCCAACAAACACAGCAATTGCAACCATAAAACAATTGATTGGGCGGATGATCTCAATAGCGGCTTTTAAGATCCTCATAATTCTAACCCTGGTAACTGGTTCAAAAAGGTAAGTTAACTACCTTTTTTGTCTCATTCGCTTTATCTTCCAGTAAGATAGGAGACAGTTCAATGAGCTTTGATTCGAATTATTTACTATCATTTCTTGAAGATATCCTAAAAACACCTTCGCCTTCTGGTTTTACTTATGATGCAACATCAAAGGTGAAAACTGAAGCTGAAAAATTTAATTTTAAGACAGAATTAACAGCTAAAGGATGCTTATTAGTTTATATCCCAGGTCAAAACTCTACTCGAACCATAGCTCTTTCTGCACACATAGATACACTGGGTGCAATGGTTCGGTCTATTAAGGAGACTGGATACCTACGGTATACCTCAATAGGCGGTTTTCCTCAAAATACTGTTGAAGGTGAATACTGTACTATATTCACTCGAAATGGTAAGAAGTATACTGGGACCATTCTCACCACTCAACCATCCGTTCATGTTTATAAAGAAACTGGCAAACTAGAACGGAAAGAAGAGAATATGGAAATCCGTTTAGATGTAAAAGTCTCAACTAAAGAAGATGTGGAGAAACTTGGAGTTCTACCAGGTGATTTTATCGCCTTTGACTCTAGAACAGTCGTTACTTCAGAGAAGTTTGTTAAAAGCCGTCATCTCGATGATAAAGCTTCTGTAGCCGTGTTAATGACTGTTCTGGAACGTTTATCGCGAGAAAATGTTAAACCGATCTTTAATACAATTATTTTGTTTAGTGCATTTGAAGAAGTTGGACATGGAGCTAGTTATCTTCCTCCAGATGTTGATGAGATGCTTGCAATTGACATGGGTGCTATTGGGGACGATTTACAAACAACAGAATATGTTGTCTCCATTTGTGCTAAAGATTCAAGTGGACCATACGATTATTTTCTAACTAATCATCTAATTAACCTCGCTAAAACAGAGAAAATAGATTTTCAGGTTGATATTTACCCATATTACGGGAGCGATGCGAGTATAGCTTTACGGGCTGGAGCAAATATTCGCGCTGCTTTAATTGGTCCGGGAGTTCATGCTTCTCATGGTCTTGAGCGAACTCATCTAGATGGTCTTTTGAACACAACACGATTAGTTTGGATGTATTTGACATCAGTTCAAGGTCAATGAGAAAGGAAAAGATGGAAAAAAATAGATTAAAAACACTGTTGAAAGATAAATTAAGTAAATTGATCCAAATTCTATCAGAAATCCAACCAGGGATGATAGTTCATTTAATAACAATTTCTTAGAGTTTTTTCAAGAATAACTTTTAGATGGTACTAAGACTCAAAAATTAGTTTTTGACATGTTTTTGACATGCAACAAGAGAACCTCGAAGTGACATTTTCTGAAAAGGGGAGTACGAAAGAAGCAACAGCTGCCGTTATATCGAAGGGCGAGTCTTTACGTAAAAAAATACGACAAACAATACAAGATTCTCCTGGAATAACACCAAGGGAACTGCAAAAAAAGTTAGGAATAGGTCGAGAAATCTATTACCATTTACGTAAGATGGAAATTTGGCCGAAAGAACGAAGTGCTTTTGTAGAAGACCTTTCTTTTAGTTCAGTGAAGAAAGAATTACGCTCAGTTGCTAAAAATATTGAAGAACGAGAAACTTTTCAGAACGAAATCAAAAAATTACGTTCACAGTTAAAATTGTTAAGCACCTTTCTAAAAGAAGCAAGAGACGGAATAATAGAAAGGGATAAACGGATATCCGAACTTGAGCATGAATTGACTTTGTTAAAACAATAAGTCTATTTTTTTAAAGATAATACTTGATTTCCCGAAGATTGAGAGAAATTTTAGCTCCAATTTGGCGAAAAGTACTATCATCAATTACTTGTGACGAAGATTTTATCCGCTGAACCCAGAGAAGTTCTGGTTGAATAGTTTCATTAAGTCTTCTATCAGCTAATTCATGACTTACACGATCAGCTCGTTGAATCTTCAGGAAAGCATCTTCAATATTGTTTTCAAGCAAGAAGATTAATCCTTCTACTAAGAGAAGGAGAGATTGAGGAGCAATTTTACCTGTGGCTAAATCTATGGAGTTAGAAAGAAGAAAGAGCAATCTTTCTAGATGCTGCCGTTTGAAGAGCTTGAGGTAATCAGCTAATAGAAGATCACAGAGTTCAATCGCACATCTGATAACAAGTTCATTTTCCCCAATTTTCTTCGCTAATTGTAGAGCATTTTCTAAATGTTCTTGTGCTATAGGATAACTGCCTATGGCTTTAAAATACTCACCCTTAGCAACATTAACCCTTATGGTCTCTGGAACTGATTGGTGAGAGTTTGCAAGTTCTTCAGCTTCTTCAATCATTTTCTTAGCCTTTGCAAATTCACCCAAGTCACTTAAAATAGAGATATATCTACAGATGTGGTTGACAAGCTCCTCATGTGAGTGCATTTCCTCATAAATCGAGAGACAGTCTTCGTAGTGATTTTTAGCCAGCAAGTTATTTTTTTCCTGAAATTCGAGTCGACCCATTGCTGCTAAAACTAATGCTTCTCCACGACGATTTCCAAGTTTTTTAAAAATCTCCAGAGCTCTATCATAATTATCACGAGCTTGATTTACTTGCAGTCTTTCTCGTTCAATATCGCCAAGATTTTGTAAGCACGCAGCAATACCTTGCATTTCTCCAAGATGTTCAAAATTTTCTTTTGATTTGTTGAGATTTGATATAGCAAGATCATAATCTGCCCGTTTGATTTGCAAAAGAGAAAGATTAAGGAGGGTGATGGCTGCGCCTCGGCTGTGTTTTATGTTGGTATATATTACAGCCGCTTTCTCTAGGTTGTGTTGAGCATCTTCATAATGTCCTTGTTGAGACAAAAATAATCCAAGATTACTTAGTGTGGCTGCAATACCAACTGGACGACCTATTGTTTCAAAAAGTGTTAAAGCTTCTGTATATAGAGTTATTGTTTTTTCTTTCTTACCCATCGCAGCATAAGTTAAGGCTAGATTGCCTTTCGATTGAGCTAAACCAATTTTATCATTTTCTAATTTAGATCTAAGAGATAAAGCTTGGTTAAAATAGTCTGTAGCTCTCTCATAATTACTTTCTTGAAAAGCAAGGATACCATAATTATGCAAATTCCAAGGGAATAATTTCGGATCATAATGCGTTTCTAGAATTTTTTGGGCTGAATCAAAGAAATTTCGTGCTTTTTGATAATCCCCTTTAATAATAGAACATTTTCCTAAATTCCCGTTTGCTAATACCAAAGCCTTGTGGTTTTTCGTTTGTTCTCCTAGTTTCAGAAGTTGATCCGCCATCATTTCTGCATTCTGAAATTCTCCTAACTCAAAATAACATTCACAAATTAACCCAAGTGCATCAATACCAAATTCCTGATATTCTGAGCCAGCGTCTTGGACATGACTCCAAATATCAGTAAGTACGACTAAAGCATCAAAAAAATTCCCAGAGATGAGCTTTTGTCTTCCATCTTCAATTTTCTGTTGAAGCTCGTCTTTCTGGGTGGATTCCATGGAAATTATCCTCAGCATTTATTTAAGATAGTTAATATATGTGTTAATTTCTTCCTAGAGCTAGATCTTGCAATACTGCGAAAAGGTATTCTAATCATTCCCTGCAATTTCCCCATATGAGGTTTGAAATTAATATTTTTAAAGTGATTTCAAATAAATCAAGGAGTTCTTTCTCTATGTGCAATACTGTACATTCTGAACAGATAAAAAAAATAGCCAAAAAGGTTTTACAAGGTGAGTATGAAACTCGCGAGGACCTAATCGCAAATTTAAGTAAAATCAATCTTTCTGAATCATTAATAAGTGTAATTTTTTCAATATGTCATCAAACAGAAGATAGTGAAAAATTTAAACTCGTTTTTGCACCTGAATATAAAATATTGGAAGAATTGAATTCTTTATATTGGGGTCAAGCAGATCCAAGAGATTTGTCTGAAGAATTTTATACAAAAAGCTATACTTTTCTTAAAAATCTTTTCTTATACGATATTGCCTCTTTAGATGACCTTAGACCTTTGTTACAAGGCCTATACTTTTCAGGTGATTATTCAAACACATTATCAATGTTAGTTGAGTTACTACCAATAGTTAAAGAAAAATTTTCTGAAGAAGGGCTCCTTGATCTCATCAAAGAAATTGGAATACCCTTTCCCCAAGAATATGATAAAGAACACTGGAATATTTTCTTAAACAAGTCACCAATAGAACCTTCAGAACTGGCTCTCCTTTTATTACAGCGTTCAGAATATTCTGATGAGGTTATTGAAGCCCATAATTTCGAAGAAATATTTGATGATTTAACTGAATGGGCTTCTCACAAGTTCCTTTCACTCATTACAAAAAAATATGTCAAAAAACTAGCTATTCAAATTCAGAATGAGACTAAAGATAAGAAATTGACATCAGATGAAGCATATGAACAACTACAATCACTTTTAACTCTAAAAAATACGAAGATACCTCTTTGGTATCCAGAAATTTTAAAAAACGTCCCAGGTGTATTTCAGCCTTATTCTGTTAATGCTGAAAGTTTTTCAGGAATCCCCAAGAAGGCACTTCAAATAACACTACTAAAAAAAGGCTTTCAGAAGAAAAAGAAAGAAATGATAAGAGTTCGGAACCTTGGGGGTCATCAGATTGGTCATAGCAGTTTTATAATTGAATTTGGAACCTCTAAAGTTTTGTTTGACTTTGGTTTGAGTGTCACAAGTTTACAATTTCCAAGCTGGGCTCCATCGCTTGAATTTTTAGACGCAGTTTGTGTTTCCCATGGTCATCTAGATCATCTTGGAGGCCTTCCCTATCTTTTCCGAGAAAAAGGAGGCATAAATGGTAATTGGTTTGCAATTCCTCCAACTGATCAGTTTGTAAAAATCCTTCTAAAAGATAATATGAATTTATCTAAAAAACGGTTAAAAAACCTCTATCCCCTTAAACATCCGATTTTGTCTCACTGTACAAAGACGGAAAACTTAGCTAATACATTTGAGTCTTATATCCCTGTGCAATACCAGACACGTACTGAGGTTGCTCCTGATATTTTTATTACTGCTTTATCAGGAGGACACGTTCCTGGTAGCGCATCTTTTCTAATTGAATGTGGTGATAAGAATATTCTTTATACTGGTGATATGAATTTAGAACCCTCACCTCTATTACCTGATGACATCTCATTACCCACTGATGCTGATATTACAATTTTTGATGGAACATATTTTGCTGGGGAGAGTTTTGATCAATCCAAGAGTCGAAATGAGTTGGTGAAAATTGTGTCAGCATCTGAGAGGACGATAATTCCCGCTTTTGCAGTAGGTCGGACCCAAGAGATTATTCATTTACTAGTCGATGCAGGTCTCGATAAAGAAAAAGATATTGTTACAACTGGTATGGCTGGGCAAATTTGTAAGCTTTTAAACATAAAAGGGAACTACCAAGTTCAACCAAAGTTTGATTTTAACTCATTTCAAGAAAATTCCGTGTTTGTAGGCGGTAGTGGCATGGTACAGGGTGGAATTGCGAGGGCGCTCCTCGAAAAAACTAAGAACGATCCAGCAACCAATGTTATTTTGTGTGGATACCTTGCTCCTCACACTCTTGGTGCTGATCTTCGTGATGGTCGCGCAAAAAGTTCTTATTCTCAGAATATGAATTATACACGAATTTCTGCTCATACTTCTCCTAAAAAATTGAATCAGTTTATTGATATTCTTCAGGGTCAACGGTTTATAGTCCACTTAGGAGCTTTGAGTGGATTTAAAAATCAAACAGAGATAGTCTCTGTCCAAAATCAGGCACGAGAAAAAGGTTTGGAGATATTTGATAGACAAACGGAAATAACAATTCAGAATTAATCAATTTTATAGTTTCTTTGGAACATAAATAGTCGCATCACCAATTATTTGGTCTGAATGTCCACAATTACACGAAAAAGTTAACGCTACTGTATAGGGATGTGATTTACTTTTTTTTGACTTACGATCTGGTTCTTCTAGTTGAATTCGCGTCCGATCAGGTGCAAAATTGAGATTCTTCCCCCCACATTTTTTACAAGAATGATCGCCAACTTTCGAAATTTGTCGACGAGCAATACCCATCATAGAATCGATAGTTGCTAGAACATCTTCAGATTTTGCTTCATCTACTTTTGATTCTAAAAATAATTCAAGACCCTTAGCTACTGCATCATTGATTTTTTGAGCGCCAATTGCTTCAAAATGTGTTTTCGATATCTTTACTCTTACATCAAAGAAAGCGGTATCTGGAACATCTTCATCAAACAATAAAATGCATCTCCATAACTTTTGATTTAAGTATACTATTCTTTTGTCCTTTCAGCCACAATTAAAGTTAAAGTACTACGAATATGTGCTACATCTCTAATCTGATTAAGAATTATGCTTTTCAATTCATCCATTGATGGTGCAGTTATACTAATAATAATATCGTAAACCCCATAGACTAAACAGGCATCTTTCACGGAATCAATAGATTCAAGAGCTGTCTTAACCTTTTCTTCTGTACCAATTTCACTATTTATAAGCACAAATGCAGATGTCATTAGGATCATCTGAAAATTAAGTGTGGTAGGATTATTTTATGTTTTTTATATTATTATTTTTCTAAAAAAAAAGGATATGGAAGCTCTCCCAACGGAGAACAACCCATTTTTTCCCATCTCTAAGTTTTGTTTAGAAAGTAAAGAACCCATCAATTCTATCGAATTCTTGAGGAGCGTCTTTCCCGCCAAATGGATAGTTGGCGCTCCCGTAATCAAAGGCATCTTCTGCAGTCGAATAACCTTCACCATCTAAAGCTCGTTCACA
>JAEOTI010000677.1 GCA_016839955.1 Candidatus Hodarchaeota archaeon
CTCAACCAACAGAAAAAATCTTCAATAAAAGATTGTATTTGCTCGACCGTTTGTCGGCTTTGGCCTAGTTCTATTAAAGATTCTAATGACAAACTCTGATTTTCTTTTGGTCCATTACTAAGAAAGTACACAAAATTCTTTAAACTACTCATATAAGATTGTTTCATTTGATTACTAGGTTTGGTACGGGTTTTTCCTGTTTTCCTAATATAATCCCACCACTTTAATACAAGAGGATGGTTTTCTATCATCTGTTTGGTTTCTTTCTTTTTAGTAAAATCCATTTCACCAATAAGCATTTTTCATCCCTTTCCTGAAAAAAATTTATATTCTAAGAAATAAAATGGATCCTTGAATTTATAAATATTTTCAAACATAAACAATTATGTTGTCAATAATATGTAAAGAACTTTGGTATTAGATCTGTTTTGTGGATCCCCTTTTTAGGTATAGAAATTATTATGTCTCTACGTCGCGTCCCACGTTTTAATGGACAGTTAATTTTCTCTTCTTTTGTCCCATATTCCAAATTATAACGATACCAGGATTGCCATTGTCCTTTGTAGCGCTTACTGAACCTCCTATTGGATCTGAATATTGTTTTTGCCAATTCTAATTCACAGAATTAAAGCAATTTGTCATGAAAGTAAAGAAATAAGAATTCAATATCGGTTATAATGATATACTAATAAGTCAACAACATAATTTAAGATTTTTGATGATTTAACTATGATACATCAAAAAATTGCTGGTACCAAGTATTTTAAGTAAGGAAAACAGCTTTACCGTCATATAGCTAGATCTCAATCAGGCTTATCCTTTAGCAAAACGCGATTTAATGGTCGTAAAACGATTTTTAACTATTTTTGTTGTTAATTTTGTACTTACTTGGAAAATAAATACACTATCATATGAAAAACAGCTTTACCGTCATAAAACTAGCTCTCAATCTCTATTATTCTAAAGTTATTATTGGTTTACTATTCTTAAATACTATTTTTACTGATTCTACCATTAAATAATATTCTTTTAGCAAGATAAACGTGTTTTAACCAAGAAAACAGCTTTACCGTCATATAGCATGCTTACTACAACCAGCAGGATTTGCTGAGAAAAGAATAAGAAAACGTAAATTTCTTAATTTTCAGGTGTAATTGCATTATTGATATGCTTAATGAATTTTGACTTCAATAGGTTGTCATCACCACGGATAGAGCCCTTTTCGTTTTTGAAATTTCATACTGTTCCATCCAACTTGATTAATAGCCTTAAAGATGCCAACTTCAAGGATAGGATCACTGAAAACTAAGTTATTGTTTGTATTTTGAAAAAATCTTCCAATAGGATCAATCATAAGATAAGAACCTTTCATATCATCATTTGATTCTCCAATTGGAGTTAAATCTTGATGACGATATAGAAAATAAGAAAATTCTTCTTTAGTGACTTCTAATTGGGAGATATATTCGTTATTCTGGCCTTCGATTGGAAGAACTTGGAAAACTTTCCACCGATCAGGCTGTAACTGATTAATAAGTTGATGAAAATCTTGGTGCAAATTTAAGAGGGTGATTACTGTGTTAATCTTCAAACAAATATCAGAGGTCTGTATCAACTGTGCTTTCTCTTTAGTTTGTGAAACATGTTTCCCTGTGCCTCTACCTAATTCAAATTGAGTCTCTTCCGAAGGACTATCAATACTCAATCCAATCCAGTCGATTGCTCCAGCATATTGCGAAAAAAATGCTTCTGAAATTCCTGTACCATTTGAAACAATCATCGATGTTATCCCAAGAGATTTTATCTCAATAAGGATTTGACCAAGATAAGGACATAGAGTTGGTTCGCCTCCAACAAGAGTAAGTTTTTTTGTCCCAGCTTCACTCAAGAGATTGAGTATTTCTTTCACTTGCTTAAGAGGAAGAGGCTGTAAATCTGTTTCAAAATGTGAAAAACAGAATTTACACCTATAATTGCAATAAGGCCAGAAATGCCAATTTACACTGATTGGTATCACTTAAAATCCCTCCTTCAAAGTCTTCATAACGAGCCTAGCTGTCGATTCACTGAAACACTCTAATTTAAAACGCTGAAATTGGCCTTGTTCCCTTAATTCTAAATATACTTCTTTATAATTCCTAGAGTTAATTTTGATTTTCATTAATTGATTTTTTGATCTAATTCTTCCAAATCTCGTGGGAATGATCCTAATAAATGGGTCAATACCTGTGACTATTGTTTCGAGTGTGTTTAATTTTTTACTGTTTTGAAAAACCATTGGGTGTTTTCCATTTCGATAATGACGTTTCTTCATAGGATACTTTATCAGTTAGGGGTATTATGCCATTTTGCCCCTAATGAACACACTTTGTTAGGGAACAATCTAGATAATATCCCTAACAATCCATATGTCATAATTGAAACAAAATCACAAGTTTTGGATCAAAATTATAAATAATAATACAGTTTTGAATAATGAGAGGAGTAAAATGACAAATTATACCTTAGTAAAACTGAGGGGTGTTAAATCGATGGTTGAAACTTTGAGATCTTTGGTTCCAACTATCACTTGGCAAGATGAGCCCAAATATTTCTTATCTGACAAAGAGATTGAAGTAATCGAAACCTTCAATAGAAGTGTACCAAAGGAAATACAAATTCAGGATTTTGATATTATCGGATGGGCTGGAGAAATTCTTGAGCAATATTGGAGGGATAAACCTGTATCTAAACAGTTAAAACCTAGAAAACAAAAGCCCCATCTCTTATGGGTTCCTAGTAAAGTACAAAAACATGAGGGAAGAGATCAGGGAAGATTAAGTCGTACTTTACTTGAACTTGCTGCTTTGGTTTATGGAAAAGCTACTCTTGAGTTAGTAAACGCGTTGTCAATAAGTAATTACAGCATTACAAAGTCAGTAAAAAGAGCTGGGCAGCATTATGAACCATTCTTCCCAATTTCATTCATTGACAATAAAATTGTTACACTGGGAATTAAAATTCCAGAGGGAAATCCAGTTGCCTTAGATTTCTATCTTCCTTGGAAATTCCTCGACCCCTTAGTCAATCAATACCGAGAAACAGGAGAAAAAATCGCTTTCATAAAGAAAGACAATGAATTTCCTACCTTAGAAGGTCTTGGATTATTCGATAATAGTCAAAGAACACCAACTGAAATTACGAAGGTGTTACTAATAGCGTTACAGCGTTGGTGGTTGATGGAATATGCAATTTTAGATACTGCAATCATTGCTCAATTGATTACTACTGAATTAATACCTCTTCCTGCTACACTTTATGCTTTTGCTATGGCAAACAAAGAAGTGATGATTTCACGGTTATCCAATCTATATCAAACCTTTGAGGAGGATATTGTTGATCAAGTTAAGGGTATTTTGAGTATAACATATGAAATCCCTGCTCGGTTGAAGGATGAGCAAGTTTTAATTCCAATTACTGTTTCACAAAGGCTTTTGGAGATTAAATCAGAATATGACGTTTATACCTGGTTAAAGCAAAGTGGATTTATATTTCCATTAGAATATGAAAAAACTCTTGTTCCACTTTATCAAGAAACAATTGAAGAAATCATTGATGATGTGAATAAGAATTCAAACCTAGGGTTAAAACCAAATATTTCAATTAAGAGTTTTGTTGGAGAAGGAAAAACAGGGGTCCTAGGGCAACTTTTATTAAAATTAATAAAACAAAAAAGATCAATCTATATTTTTCAACGGGGAATGGTTACAGGA
>JAEOTI010000678.1 GCA_016839955.1 Candidatus Hodarchaeota archaeon
ATTAACAGCTATTCATGTCACTCATGATCAAGCAGAAGCATTGGCAATAGGAGATAGGATTTTAATCATGAGAAATGGACGGCTGCAGCAAGTTGGGAGTGCTGAAGTCTTATATTATAAACCTAGACGCCCATTCGTTGCGCATTTTCTCGGTGAATCCGAATTTTTTGAAGTTACTGTGATTAAAAAGGGAGAAAAAGGATGTACAACCATTTTAAGAGGAGGTTTTAGCATTTTAACTCCTAGAGCTCATGTTCCATTTGGATATAGGGCATTAATAGGAATTCGCCGTGAATTTATTGAAGTCATTCCTAGAACAGAAGCTCAACCTCCTAATGGTATTCCAGGTGTGATCCAAGAAATAAGATTCTTGGGTACAATGTACCGAATTAAAGTAGAGTTGGAGAATAGAAGAAAATTAGAAATTAAGGCTCCAATAGACTCTGGAGTCATTTTATTAACTCAAAGAGAAAAGATATGGATAATTTTACCCCAGGAAAGAATATGGATTTTTACTTATCCGAAGAAAGGATTAGTACAAGCATTAGCGGTATCTTAGAGACCTACGGTGAAATATAAATGCCACAAATCGAACTAAGAAACATATCCAAATCTTTTCAAGAAGTTCAGGCTCTACAAAATTTTAATCTGAAAATAGAAAATGGGGAATATTTTTGCCTTTTAGGACCTACTGGTCACGGAAAAACAACATTACTTTATGTATTAGCAGGGATTTGTAAACCAAACAAGGGAGAAGTTCTTTTCGATGGAGAAATTGTTACAAACATGCTTCCTGAGTTTCGTCGTGTGGGATTTGTATGGGAAGGTCATAATTTATTCCCACATATGAATGTTCTTGGAAATGTTATATATGGAAGACGCGTAAAAGGAAGAAACTTAAAAGAAGCCCGTGAAGTCGCTGAAGGAATTCTAGATATGGTTTTATTAACTGGAAGGAACGAAGCGATTCCCAGTGAACTATCCGGCGGTATGCGGCAGAGAGTAGGAGTTGCACGGGCTTTAGCTGCCGAACCTCAAATTCTACTCATGGATGAACCTTATGGTGCTTTAGACGCAAAAATCCGTATGGAACTTAGAGAGGAAGTTCGTAATCTAGTAAAAGAACTTGGTTTAACTTGTATACATGCTACCCATGACACAGAAGAAGCTTTTATGGTTGCAGATAGGGTAGCAGTGATGCATCATGGTGAAGCAGTTCAAATTGATCCACCTGAGTTGATTTACCGTAATCCCCATAACAAATTTGTTGCCCAGTTTGTGAGCGAAGCTAATGTTTTAAATGTAAATATAGATGAGGTTGAAGACAACTTTGCTTGGTGTTTTTTAACAAATAAGCGTTTAAAAGCTAAGAATTCTGGTCTTTTGAGGGGAGATAAAGGACATTTGATTATAAAATCAGAAAATTTAATTCCAAAAAAGTATAATCCAGATATGAATAAAGTTTTATCAGGAATGGTTGAGAGAGTAAAATTTGTAGGTCAGTTTTATCGTTTCACAATTCGTCTTACAGATGGACAAAAAGTAATTTGTCGTGCATTACCTGGACAAGTTGAAAGGTTTGCACCAAATGAACAAGTCCACATTGAATTTACATCAGAACTTAGCTTTGTTTATCCAATAGACGAACAAGGATTCAATATAGAAAATAAGGAAAAAAATAGCACATTGGCCAGTTTAAGATCCAAAAAAAGGAGAAATATTGTATGAGTAGTCGTCTTTCAAGATACTTAAAGAAACGTCGAAGATCCATGGTAATTGAATATATTCAAGACCACAGTCATCAAGTAACGGATGTAGTGCGTACAGTAAATGAATGTTTAGTCGCTTGGACCGAAGATGACACCCCTAGAGTAAAAGAATTAGCAAATATTGTTTTTCAAGAAGAAAATATAGCAGATGATCTTAGACGAGAAGTCACTGAAAAAGCTCGTAGTCCAGATTTATCAAGTCAGGCTAGAGAAGACCTCTTAAGATTAGCTCGAAGAGTTGATTTTATTGCAAACTTTTGTAAAGCTGCTAGTAAAAATGTTTATCTCCTAGCTGACAAGACAGTTCCAACTGTACTCCGTCAAACAGCACTAAAAATGAGTAATTCATTATTAGAACAAGTAAAAATTCTTGAAGATGCCATAGATACCCTTGGTACAACTCCTACAGTTAACACTAATGAGCAAATAGATTATTTTTTCAAAAAGATTTCAAATTTAGAACATGAAATAGACATTCTATATTTCGAGGCGAAAGCAAAATATTTAGAATTGGCAGATCAGATCAATGCAGCAATCTTGATTATCCTTAGTGACATGTTCCGGAATTTAGAAAACGCTTCTGATTTTACGGAAGGAACTGCTGAATTAGTTTTAGCCATACTTGCGACAGATTCGTAATTATAAATTTAGTCATCAAATGTCAATAAAAAATTTGGATTGATAAAAAGACTAATCTTTGGTTTATCCTCCAGAATTTCCTTATTTTCGTTAATGGTGATCGTTTTAGAATATTTATATTCATAAGGGGGATTGTCTGGATAATAAGTAAATTCTGTGGTAACAAATAAGGTATACTCAAAGGTAATTTGCCATGTACGGTTTTTGTTAAATTCTACTTCCTTGAGAGGTCCAATCTTATCTATTTCAAAACTTATATGACCTAAATGCCCACTTCCACCAACTTGATCACCGAGATTTTCATCCTGTTCTATTTTTCTTCGGGTAATTTCATCAAGTTCTGAGTCTGTAAACATATGGTTCATACCCATTCATCTGTTATTACCATCTTCATAATCCAGAATGTTTGAAATGCTTCTGAACATCCTGTAAATAAGATAACATTTCCCCAAATTGGACATCTTCATAGTCTTTCGGAGATGAAGTGATTAATTTTTGTAACATGGTAGTTTGTTCTCGGAGATTTTGTAATTCTTTTTTAGCAAGCTTTGAAATAGGATTTAGGCCCCTTTCTAATGCTAGGTACTCTGCAAGTTCAAAATAATGAATTGCTTTAGGAATGTCAAACAAGGCTCTTTTAAGGTAGCCTTGAGTAAGAAGGGTTCGGACATAAGTTCCTAAGAGGTGTTCACGACGACTAAGTTGTTCTAGTTCATTTAATAACGTCGTCACTTCTGATTTGTGAGTTTCTTCTTTAGTTAATAGAAAAAGTTGGAGTTTAATTTGCACAATGAGATAAGCAGCATCTATAAGTAATTCAAAATCACCAGAATCCTTAGCTGATTCTTTAGCTTGATTCACAAGATCATAAGCTGATCTAAGTTCATGAGAATGAAATTTCAATCTACCTAAGGCTAGTTTACTTCTTGTAGAAATCGCTGGATATCGAGAATCAACTAGTTTTTCTAATTTCTTTACTTCTCTCGTTGCCAAATCTACTAAATCTTGAGCTAGAAGAGTTTTAATAAGTTCATACCGAACATATGCTAAGTCTATTACATTTCCAATTTCCTCATAGATAGCTAAACTTCTTCGTATGTATTTTTCAGCTTGCTTGTAATCTCCTTTTGATGTATAAAGTTCACCCAAATTACAAAGAGCAATTCCTATTCCAGGTGGTTCATTAATTTTCTCAAAATATGTTAAGGATTCCATATGGTGTTGTTCAGCTAAGTACAATTGACCACGCATTACATACAAGTCACCCAAGTTTGCATGAGATTGTGCGATCCCTCGAGGACTATTAATTTTCTTCTCTAAGTCTAGGCTCTTTTGATAGAATTTTTCACTTTGTAATAAATCGCCTTTTTGGGAATAGATAACACCAAGGTTGTTATATGAAGCAGCGAGTTTCTCTAGGTCACCTAGTTTTTCTCTTAATTTCAAACTTAGGTGATAATTAGTCTCTGCAGCCTTAAGATTTCCTTGTTCCCAATAGTTGCTTCCTAAATTATTCAGAGCATCGGCTTGACCCCGTGTATCTGAAGGATCTTGCTCCGCAAATTTTAAAGCTTCTTTAGCACAAGCTACACCCTTATCTAATAATCCCTGACGATAAAAAATCTGACTTTCTTCATTGAGACAGTAAATTAACTCCAAGCGTTGATCTGTGTGGAGGCTTTTTTTATAGTCTATGAGTAAATTATATGCTTCCTTAAGTTTACCTGATCGTCTTAAATCAGAAATCTTTTTTGAGATATCAGGTTCGGGCATAGAACAACTCTCATTAAAAATTATAACTTGTTGTTACGAAGTGTTCATTTCTAGTATAATTTTAATTAGTAGTGGTATATCATTAAGAGGTTCACCTTTCATTGGACTATCTTTTACCTCTAATTCACCTCTAGCATGTAAATGGTGAGGTTTTGATGATATAGACCATCGATTATCAAAACTAAAGAAGATATCATTGTTTTTGAAGATTCTTCTACAGAACTCTTATCTTTTGCTCAACAAGTTTATCAGAACTACAAAAATCAACAAAAAAAGAAATAAATTAGTTTTCAAATAAAACAAATCTTTAGGAGGTAAAAGAATAGGCTCCTAATTGAAAAAAGAGAAGCAAGAATCGTGATAGGATTTATACGTTTATTATTAATTTAGGAATCACATCTTTTTAGATCATGAAATTTTAAAGAGAATGTGATTACTAACTAGAAAACGAATATAGGTGAATTACATGGTAGAATTTTTTGGAGTTGAAGTTGGGTTAATAGCTATGGTTCCTGCTGTTTTCGGCTTTCTCTTATCTCTGTATAATTGGTACATGATGAACAGACCTGCCAATATAGTCGCATCAGACATTGTAAATTATGGTTTTATTTCATCAGGATTTGAAGAAGCTATGTTATTTTGTTTTCCATTGATTTTCAGTAATGAAGGAGCTAAAAAAGGATTGATAAGCGAAATAAAAATCGGTTTCAAAAAGGAAGGAGAAATCAAATATATTGATCTTGATGGAAAAGTACGACTTAAAGAACTGGATTCAGCAACAGCTCCTTTACTTGATTGGAAAAAGTATCAAGAGGAAGGATATGTCATTTTACAACCAACTTATCCAATCGCAGTTGAAGCTGGGGAGTCTGTGGATGTAACGGTAATGGCTACCGTTGATTTAGAAGAAAAGGCAATACCTATAAACGAAGAAGTCGAATGTGTTATTGAAGTTGAGTTTGGGAATAAAAAAAGAAATAAAACAAGTTTTCCCTTTTTCTTGTCGGAAGAAACTGCTGATATAGATGATAGATTAGTCTGGTTGAAACCAACTTCAAACAAATGAGAAACATTATAGAAAACTAGTTACATTAACGTTCAACATCAATTCCATTCAATACCATGTCGTTTAATTATTTGAAATAATGATTCATTTCGCAGTATACCTTGAGTAATTTTCCTACAGATATGTTCTGACCAGCTATACCTATCATAATCAATAATATCAGTTCGGTTATTTTTGAATGGAATTTTTGCCCTTTGTTTAATGTAATAACCTTGTGTTAAATAACCATCATCCATTGCTTTCATCATTTCTTGGATCTCTGTGGGATTTGGGTCACAATATGTATCCTCAAATGCTACATACTTCAATGGATATCGTGGACGAATGTCAGTTTCTACAGAAGGGTCTGGATAACCTAAACACAGACCTACCATTGGGAACACTCTAGAAGGAAGATTAAATATTGCTTTTATTCGATCAGCATTTAACGGAACGGTACCTAACAACACAGATCCTAATCCAAAGGCTTCTGCTGCAAGAATAATATTTTGGCAAACTAAAGCTACATCTTGGACACTTAACCAAAGTAGCATTCCATCATCATAATCATATTCATAACCACGTTGGATAACTATTTTTTGAATTTTATTGAAATCTAGAAGGAAAAGCATTAGTACTTGAGTAGTGGAATATACACCACTTTTGATTTGCATTTTTTCTTTATCTCGAGTGTATATAATACTATATAACTGAGCAGCAAATGGTGCACGGATTCCTGCTTCTAAAATTTTTTCTAATGTTTCATCTGTGACGGGTTTGTTAAGAAAATGTCTGATAGACCTACGATTGTGAATAATTGTAAAAATATTTGATTCTATTGGTTCAACGACCATATTAAAAACCTCTAACGTTTATAATCATCTTCTATCTAATCTCTCTTAGATTTATTAATATAAAAGTTTGAACCTAAAAAACTAGCTAGAAATTGATTTGAAATTTCGTCAAACGACTATTTTGCGACGTTTCTAGATATTTTCAACTCTTAGATTTTACCTGTTCTTCAAATAAACTGATCTTATCATTGTCTGAAATCTGGTATTAATAATATTTACTCGATTTAGAGGGTTTTAGACAGATATATCACTTTTGAACGTTATAGAATCCATTGAGTAATTATCATAATTTTTCAGAACAATTTTAGTAATTAGGTTTAGTCTTATTTGTACAAATATTTATAAATAGAAAATTCTGGCAAAAAATGTAATTTATCACATCTCAAAATTCAATTGTTCTAGTAGAATTAATCATACAAAAGGTGGGAAAAGAAATTCACCTCATTAAAAGACAATTTGTTCTCTTAATTTTGATTTTTTCGTTTTTATTCTCGATAAACAATCTATACGGACAAGATACGAAAATTAGTGTATCTGTACAAGAAACGAAAATAGATTTAACCTACTCTAGCAAAGCTGAACGAGTACCTTCAATAACAGCCATTACGAATACTACTAGCTATTCCTATGAATTTAATGTTACGACAGGTTTTGAAGATCAGTATATTGGTTATTATTCATTTCATGAAGGAGCTCGAATCAATATTACTGCTACTTGGGTAGCTAATTCAACGGATGATATTATGGATTTTGGATTTTATATTGGTACAATCGGTCTTGAAAACCCTAATTGGGGCAATGATGAGCTAACAGGTTGGACTTTAGCAACAGGTGGGGGATCACCGGAATTTTATGATGGTATTGTACCAATCACTTCAGACAGATATTATATTCGATTAATCAACTTTGCAGGAAATTATACATCGGGAACTATTACTGTTCAAGAAGAATATGAGGAAATTGAATGGGATTTTTCTTATCGGAGCCCCATAAATATCTCTATAGTCCCGATTGGCTACGAAGAATCATTATTTAATACATCAGTTTTACTTTCAAAGTTACCATTATTCAACATACCAACAACAAGCTCTGGGAAATCGATCCCAATTGCCTATAATTACAAAGTTATTCATGCAAACAATACTTTTGCTACAGAACTTAATAATTTTGTACTTATGAATTCTGTAAATGGGACTGGAACAACTTCAAAACTCAACATCACCGCTCTTGAATACCAGAGAGACAATCTCTATTATCAAGATATTTTCGAACCTCAAGACGGTCGGGCCATAAATGCAAGTGCTATCGACTTGTATTTATCAGATCATGTATATGATAATACAGCTGATTATACAATTTATCTCTTTAATTTCTCAAAATTTGATACCCCTGATCATTCCATTGAACACTGGTATAATCTTTCTGAAGTAGATGTTGATAGCGATGTTGACAGACATTGGTGGCGTCTTGAATGGGACAACCCAAAAAATTTTGATGCAGCGTTCCCCTACGCAGCCTATGGTCATGCTGGTCGACATTATTTTATTGATCCTTATGCTTTCCAATGGTATCTGAATTGGACACTTATTTGGCGTGATGTCAGTACTAGTGACGGATTACATGATTTCTACAGTCAGGACTTAGATGAGTACCAGAAAACACATAATATTTACACCACTGATGGACAGGAAGCAATTTTTCGTTATTTAAGTTCATGGATCGCTGAAATAATCCCGCAGCATCTTGCATGGGATCCAATGTGGATTCCCAGTGCAGACTCAATAGCGTTAGAAGTTTTGCTGTTTAACAATGTGACTCATCTTGGTATAAATAATAGTGATTTAGCCTGGACAGTCAATGAACCTTATATTCAGTCAGTTTATAGTAATTTACTACCAGATGTTGCTCTTTCGACTAATATTACAATTGTTGATTTGGATGATTGGCCAGAGATCGAAAGTGCATTAATCGATAATCCTTTTACTCATAGCCCTCACCCACCTCAAGACCAATGGAAATATGTGGATGGTTATGCTGTCTTTTCTAATACCAGTGCACGAAAAAGTCAAGATTTTAATCTGAGTAAGGCGGATACAGTTGTAACTGCTTATATGTTCGTCTTGGATAATACATCCTTTGCTTCTGGCTCTATTCCTTGGGCAGGGCAGGAATATACTGGGCTTGGAGGTGGTGGTCATGTGACTATGTTAATGGAAATAGATCGACTTTTTTATTCAGATAGGGTTACTCACCGTCAGGGTTTATCAAGTATCCTAATCCACGAAATTGGTCACGCAGTTGGATTCCCACATACATTTACTAGTTCACAGTTAGCTGGTGATTTTCTTTGGGATGTTATGGGCTACTATCCGGGTACCGGTAATTTTTCAGCAATTAGGATAGAGCGTTATCAACAATACCTCACAGAAATTGAGTTATTGGATTTTAAGGATTTCTTAGTAAATATAGCAATTGAGAATGGTTCAATTCCTGTAGTAGCAGCTTTCCTTAATCAGGCTGAAGATATCTTCGAAGAAATAACTCAAATGTTCTCTGCACACGATTATATAGGGGCTAGGATAAAAGCAAAGGAACTTGATCCAATAATAAATCAACTTGAATCGATAGTGAATGATAGTGGAGTTCCATTGATTAATGAACCAAACGATTTTAGTTATACCTACGGAGATCTGAATAATTTTATAACTTGGAATGCGACAGATGATAATCCTAGTAACTATACTGTAAATCTCAGTAGTAATTTTTACGAATTTGATGAATGGAATGGTAGTTTAATTAATGTAAAAGTAGATGACTTGTCAGTCGGTTCATATTCATTTTTGATTATAATAATGGATTTACTGGGCAACACAGTGAATGATACTGTTGTTGTAACAGTCATTTCAGATACATCTTCTGCCCCTCAAAACCTCACTGGAACCGCGGGAGAAGGTTTTGTCGAATTAGTATGGACAGCTCCGACCTCGGATGGTGGAACTTCAATAACAGAGTATCATATTTATCGTTCGACTAGTAGTGGCTCAGGGTATATACAAATAGGAATCAACACCACTACCTCGTATAATGATACCACTGTCTCAAATGGCGTGACCTATTATTATGTCGTTCGAGCTGTTAATGTCATTGGTGAGAGTGTTGCTTCAAACGAAGTCTCTGCAACACCAACTGCACCAGCTACAGTTCCAACAGCACCTCAATCGTTGCAAGCAATTGCAGGTGATGATTTTGTCGATTTATCTTGGACTATACCGAGCGCGGATGGGGGTTCTTCAATAACTGAATATCATATCTATCGCTCTACAACGAGCGGTTCCGGGTATATAGGAATAGGAACCAGTGGTCTCACCTCGTTTAAAGATACCACAGTCTCAAATGGTGTTACCTATTATTACGTCGTTCGGGCTGTGAATGCGATTGGCGAAGGTATTTCTTCAAACGAGGCCATTGCAACTCCAATTGCACTTATTTCATCGAGTACATCGACCTCTACACAAGCTACTACACAAACGACAAGCTTTAGTGGTGTTTTCTTCTTATTTGGTCTAACTTCACTCTCTCTAAGTATGCTTTACATCAAGCGTCGAAATTCTGGGCGCTCATTCGATGACCGTACCGAATAATTATCGCAAACATTTAGACGAGAAGAAGAAAATAAAAAAAACCACACATCAAAAAAAAATCGCTGGTGAAAAACTAAAATGACTAGTTCTGATCCTTTATTAGATGTTCAGGATCTTCAAACTTATTTTTACACCGAGGATGGGGTCGTAAAAGCTGTTGATGGCGTTTCATTCTATATAAATCGAAAAGAAACCTTGGGAATTGTCGGGGAATCAGGTTGTGGAAAATCTATGACTTCCCTTTCTATTATGCGACTTGTACCAAGCCCCCCGGGAAAAATTGTTGGAGGTAAGATTTTCCTTGAGGGACGAAATCTTTTAGAATTATCCTCAGAAGAAATGCGGTATGTAAGGGGATCTGATGTCGCAATGATCTTTCAGGATCCAATGACATCCCTAAACCCAGTTTTTTCGATTGGACATCAACTGGAAGAGGCCATTTTAACGCATCAAGACATCTCCGAGTATGAGGCAAAAGATCGTGTAGCTGATATTCTAAATGTGGTTGGGATTCCAGACCCAAAGCTTCGTATGAAAGATTATCCCCATTACTTCAGTGGTGGTATGCGTCAAAGAGTTATGATAGCAATGGCTCTTTCCTGCAACCCTCTCCTACTAATAGCTGATGAGCCAACAACTGCATTGGATGTTACAATCCAAGCCCAAATTGTAGAGCTCATGAAACAACTCAAACGTCAGCTTGACACATCAATTATGTACATCAGTCACAATCTTGGGGTTGTAGCGGAGATGGCTGATAGAATTGCTGTGATGTATACAGGTTGGATTGTAGAGACCAGTGACGTGATTACAATTTATAAAAATCCACAGCATCCCTATACACTTGCTTTACTATCTTCTATTCCAAGAATCGATAAGAGAATTTCACGACTTGATGTAATTCAAGGCCAGGTTCCGAATTTAATCGATCCTCCTTCCGGTTGCCGATTTCATCCACGATGTAATTTTGCATTCGAAAGATGTTCAAAAGAAATCCCTGCAACTTATGAAACTGAACCAGGACATCTTGTCCGTTGCCATCTTTACGACCCTGAGGATTATAAAGGGATCCCAGATTAGTTATCCCAATTGGTTTCTAAGTCTATTACTTCGCCCCTTTCGTTTATAGAGAAGAAGTATCACTAACGCCAATGGAAGGGGTAGAACATCAAATCCTGAAGCTTTCTCCTTCTTAAATGAAGCTGGAAGCAAGTTTCGGAAAGCGCTATTGTTAATAAATAAGCGGAATACTACATTTCATGTCTGATGAATAAGTCTTTTCTGGGGAGGAACGACTGAGTCGATCCGACAATATTTAAGGTTCGACGAAAATGTTCATTTATGTCACCAAAAAACAAATTTCATGTTCCTGAACCCTTAATAAAGCACTCGAAGATAACACAAATCAAGGTCATTGTTTAGAAGAAACAGGAATATCAGAATTACGTGAAGCTATTGTTGGGATTAATAAGCAGTAAAAGTGAGTCGTTTGAACATAAGAATTGTTTACAGACCAAAACTAGAGTATTCCACCTTTTCAGAGGTAGATAACCTCTGCTTTCCAAATGAGGTAAACCTTTCTTTAGATCAATTTAATGGAGTTGTATCTCAGAATTTTTGGGCAGCATACAAATCTGATAATATTTTTGCTGGTTATGGATTTTTAGATGAAAGAGAAGACTACTTTTGGATAAAAAGATTAGGAACTTCTCCAAGCTATCAGAACCAAGGGATTGGAAA
>JAEOTI010000679.1 GCA_016839955.1 Candidatus Hodarchaeota archaeon
AATATTTCCAATGATTTTACGTTTACCATAAGGTCTTTGTTTCATTACTTCCTGTTCAATTATAGTTCCATCATCCTGTCTATACCATTTTAAAGAACCGTGTAATTTAGATAAAGTTAGACTATTTGGTTGTTGATGGGGGGGAGCCCTACAGAAATCATTAAAAAATTGTTTTGGATTAACTTTAAGTTGTTTTCGGTTAGGATCAAAATAAGTGCAATTTCCTAACCTTAAGTCGCTCCATTTACAAAATTCCTCGATACAACAATCATAGTTGGTAGTAAAAATTGACCAGAGTTTATACCGGTGTTGCTTTCCATCTACCATATAACTAATTGAGCTCCCAACATTCCCTGATAAAATATCAAAAAATTTTGAATAAACCTCGAAGATATTTTCAAGAAATCGTTCTTGAATTTCACACTTTCTTCTTACAAAAAATTCATACTTCTTCCTTAATGTGTCAGCAATAGATGCATCATTCTTTAATTGAGTGGTGACTTTTATTTGCCCAATTGCATCTAGATAATTGTTCAAATTACAACTAGTATATTTATTATAAAAAAATCCAGGGAAATATCCTAAATCTGTGGAGTAAATATTTTGCTTAGAAAGAATATTAATTATTGAGAATACAGCTTCTAAATCAATCCATCCAAACCTTTTCTTAATGTCTGAGGATATTGAATTGTATAATTCTATTTCCTTTTTCGTTCCATTTTCTTCCAAGTCTCTGGAAAAATCTTCAACGAAGTCCTTCATAGTAGGGATACCAAATGGTTTTGAAGCTCCAGCACCAAGGAAAATAAGAGGTTCGGGCATTAGTTCTCATTATAATATTAGTTCAGTAATTAATATTTAATTTCGTATAAGTTAAAATCTCGAGTAATTCTAGTTAGAGTATGTTCTTCATTCTTCATGCAAGTTACTTAAATTAACCGAGCATGTAAATTAAGCGAGTGTGGTTTTAAGGAATATAATGAATCTAAATTAATATGTGGAAAATTAATATGAACATAAAAAATTAGGATTAATTAAAAGAGTTTTGAATTAGCTTAATTATGGATATTATTTAGAGAATACATTGTCCCTGAAATTCTTGATTTCTTTAATGTGTTGTTTTTTAACATGTGATTTATCATTTAGATAGTCTTTAGGATTATGAAAATCTTTTAAAAAATTTTTTAATCTGAAAGCCTCTAGACCTAGTTGCTCTAAATTAAATAATTTTTCAAATCGCTTCACATTTGAATTCTTCACCGAAAAAATCTTAGTGAATGCATCCATTTGTATGGATGAGTCAGAGGGATACATCGCCTTAATTTCATCGGTATTCAGAATTTTATAATATGCATATTCATCTTTATTGAATAAACGTAATCTATTGGGCAGTTTATCAAATTGCTTCCACCCTTCTTTCGGTGGTTTTAAGCCTCTATGCCTTCTGCCCATAGAATCAAATCCGAAACCATATGACAGAATATCTTTTGCATTAACAATATTCGCACCTTTTGCAAGTCTGCCCGCAGTGACATTATGAGCATGAATAAAGCAGTTTTCAAATATTTCTTTATCGTTTAAAGTTCTGAAACAAGCAAGTAAATTTTGTTTAAATGTTAATGGATTTTTATTTTCAAAATCGATATAAAATGCATTGATTTCTTTATCAATATAAAAATTAATCAAGTCGGTCATGAATTTGTATGCTAAACGTGGAATTACTCCCATTATTGGTTTTTTATTAAATGAATTGAGATGTTCAATAGCAAGTTCCATTATTATTTTGTATTTTTGAAAATCAGTATCCGATGTTATTTTTGTACGAGTAAGATTTGGCATAAGTGGTAAAGGCACAATATCAGAATAAACATGAGCCGTATCTAGAATAAATTCAAATGCTTTACCCTCGGGATATTTTTCTTTTCCAGCATATTCTAAAAAACATAATGTCATTTCTTTTTCTGGATCGGTTCTTTTCAATTGAGATTCAATACGAGAATTAAAACTTGCTTGGGCATATTCATTGGAGATTAATCCATCTAAAGGACTTTTTTTAGAAGATTCCAATCTACAAAAAACTTCATTAAGCCCTTTGGTAGCAGGAGCAATTTCCTCATTTTTCTTTAAAAGTTCATGGTCTATCGCCATTGTAGGCGTTGTTATTTTTTTACTTCCAATAGAAACCAACTTACTTCGATATAATGTCTCATCGTTTTCATCCCAAGCTATTGGTTTGGCTTCAAGATAGACCATGAACTTATCACTAGAGCAGAATAATTATATTCTGAAACGAGATTTTTCTAGCCTATTCAATAGTTTTGTTTTTTCAACCTTATTAATAATGCCTATTTCATCCAATATATCTAACAAACCTAAAGTGCCTTTACGGAAAATACTTAATTTTTTTGCGACTTTTGTTGCTGGGCTTTCATCAATTACACAACAATACTCTTCTCCCTCATTTTTGAATTTATTTCCCAAGATCAGCACTTGAATTTCTCCGTCATTCAGATTAGGATATCTGTGTTGAAACGTTAAAATTTCATCGGTTGAAAAATTCTCATATATTTCAATATATCCGTCTTTTTTTGCAGTTTCCAATATAAAGAAAGTGTTGTGCTTATCTCTACCCTTTTTTATTTCATTAGAAACCGCTATTGGTATTACTAAGCAATTATCAAATTCAACAAGTTTGTGAAGCAATTCTGGTACTTTCATTTCTGAATAAAAGGCAATAATAGGTGAAGCATCAATGACTAGCATCAAGCACGAATCACTTAGAATATACTTTGATGCCTGATGCTCTAACTTTTTTAATCAATTCCTCTTGACTAATACCTGCTATACTAGAGGCTTTACCAAGACCAATCTTCTTTTTTCGGTATAGACTTTCAGCAATTCTCAGCCTTTTTTCTTCTATTTCTTGAAACTTTACAGAATATGTTCTCATTTCTGGATATGAAAAATAAATAAATCCAAGTAATTCATCCTCGGTTAAGTCATTTAGAAATGACTTGAATTCTGAAATCATTTCTAAATTTTCTTTTCTCACTTTGGGCGAAATTTTTTTTGCAACATCTTTACCAAAACGGGTTAGCCTAATTTTTTCAGTATCGACAATTCCCTCAATCTGAAGGCCTTCAAGTTCTGTATCAACAACTTCACTATAGGGTCCATAGAAATCTTCTTCAAAATCGGTTTCTTCAAGCTCTGGAATATTGTTGGTAATAAGGAATAGTTCTTTTTGAAGCCAAGTCTTACCTTTGACTGGTTCAAAATCGTTTGCACTAAGCAACAAAATCATATATTTTTGAGTGGCAGAGAGATATTTTTCTATATCACTCAATCTTATTCATCCCCACAATTTGAGGATTATATTTCTTTATATCGAATTGTTGGAATTATTAAAAAAAGAAATCCAACAATACTTTTTGTTTAATCTCTTAGAATGTCATTACTTTACAATTTAATATAAATAAATGACGCATTCATTCTCCATATTTATTCTTTCTCAATTTTTTCTAAGTATTCCCTAAACGGCTTTCTCAAATCCTCAGGTAGACTATAGGAGAAGCTGTATGTTATGGATTCTGCATTGATCTCTTCAAATCTGACATCTTCCCAACGGGTAGGACGATGTTCCTCTAGATATTCTACAAAATGATCAATCAGTTTTTCTCTAAACTCCTTTTCCTCAACAGCAAGTATAGACAGCATCATTACTTCTTCTTTGGTTGGTAATAATGGTTGAGAAAAGTGGAGCTCGGCCAGATATTTTAACTGATTTCTTAGTGATGCCGAAGTTCTATTATCGATCTTGCCTTCCCATGTAAGCTTAATTAGTTTCTGCAATGCTTTATCGATACCTTCCATAGTATTCAGGTCATAGTCAGGAAATTCTGGTCTTTCCTTTCTTGCATTTTCGTTGCCTTTAGGTGCTCCACCTTTATTCTTCTTATCTCTTTTCAAACTTTCAAGAACCAATATTCAACACCTCAGGTTGATTTCGTCAATTTTATTTGTTTTTTAGAGGAGAAACGGTATCTTTCAAGCATAGATACTTGATACTCCCTCTTCATTTAGCTAACATAATTTATTTTTTCAATTCACAATCAGTTTCCCATTTTCTGGGTTTGGAAAAAAAGGATAATCAGGTTGTTTTTGCCATTTTCTATTCGTTTTTGCGGGGGGGAAACGGTAGATTTTGAAGCTAATATCCGTTATTTTACTATTCATATTACTGGTTCACCTAATCTTTCGAGATTTTCAATCGACTTGATGAATTTCTATGAATGAAAAGAATTGGTTTAGGTTGTTTCTGACAAAGTTTGATTGTTTTTGCGAGGGGGAACGGTAATTTTTCGCACAATTGCCCTTAATTTTCTCATTAATATTATCGGTCCAATTGATCTTCAAGATTTTCTATCAACATGTTGGATTTTATGATCTTAAAGAAATCAGCTAGGTTGTTTTTGACAATTCGTACTATTTTGACGGGGGGGAACGGTAGATTTCATTGATTTCCCTCATCTGCTTCCCTCTTAATAGTCCAAGGCTCTCCAAGTCCAAGCGGGTCCAGTCGTTTCTTTTGTAACTCGGTGATTACCAATTTGCCTAAGTCTATGAGTCCATCGTCTTTCTCTTGCTTTATCAGTTCAGTAAGAGTCTTCATTGTTTATCCTTCCTTATTGGCAGCTGGAACGTCTGGAACGTCTGGAACCTCTTTAGTATGCCCTAGCTTTGTTTGTAGGTTAAGGCCAGACCAGTCTGTTGGAATTCTTACAACCCTGCGCTTTGCGGTGCCCTGCCTTATTTTGAACATGAAATGAGTTTCAAGAATTCGCCTTACATAGTAGGAAGTCCTGTTCATTTCGCTCTTGTTTATCTTCTCATCCTCATTGCCTTGTAATTTCAGGACTCCTTTAGAGATGTTTGAAAGAGGGATCTCAATACAGGGGTTTCCCATAAGGGTTCCAGAGGTTCCAGGGGTTCCATTTTCTTCAGGATTTTCCAGAATATTTCGAATTGATTCCTTTATTAATTCCTCAAGTTCAAAGTCTGGGTCTAGGGCTTTAATATTGTCGTCCATCGTTTTTGCCATTTTTTGAAGGGATAGCTTACCATTTTCGCCTAACACAAAATATAGTGGAAGCAGAGTCTCCTTTATACGGTCTAGAATTACCGGCTCGTTTTCTCCGAAAACCTTCTCCGGTAGCTCAATGTCTTCAAGCTGCTTTACCTCTTCCTTTATGCGATGATAGTTTCTAAGTCTCCAACAAAGCAATTTGTTACGAAGGACTTCACCTTGTTTTTCGAATTTGTCCATTCGATACAATGGGATTTTTCTCTGTCTTCGTTGCCCGATGTATGTTAAGCATTTCGACTCCAAGGCTTTATCCTTATACCTCTCCCTTGTCGAGAGTATCCTGCAGCCGAAGACGTAGGAACTGTCTGTTTTAGTCGGATCCTCGTCATTGCACTTCGTGTACCATGCTTTCTTTCGGTCAGTCCCCAAATGCAGAATCTTAGTTATGAATGAGTATAGGGAGGAATCAGAAAAATCAGCCTCATCAATTACAGGGGTCCCGCGCCATAAATTGGTCCTCCTGCAATAGCTTTTTTCTGTATCGCTTCCACCCATTATTAAAGCTCTGTATACAGTGGATCCCATTGCGTCCAAGTATACGCT
>JAEOTI010000680.1 GCA_016839955.1 Candidatus Hodarchaeota archaeon
AAAGAATATCGTATCAATTTTGAAAACGAACAGATTGATCAGATAAACAAAATTAATGTTGAACAGAGTTCTGAAACAGCACAATTAAAATCTCAAATAAATGAAAAAGAGAAAAATAAAACGATTGACCAAACCTATCGACTAGCAAAAGCCATTCAATTGATGGAAAGTGATAGGGTTATCAAACGAGCAGAGGCACAACAAATTTTCAAAGATATTGCTGACGAAGAAATTATCGATGCTCCTAAAACTGCAGAGGCAATGTTTCATCTTTGTGAATTACTTCTTGCTGAGTTGGAAACTACTGGAAGCGAAGCCGCACTTAATGAATTAAAGGTTTTATTACAAAGAATGATCAAGCTCGCTGAAAACCAACATAATTATAGTTTATTAGTTGAAAGTAATCTGCTCCAATCAAAAACCGCCTTACTTGAGCTTAATGTGAAGGAAGCTCGTCAAATATTAGCCCAAGCTCAGAAATTAGCAGAAGAAAAGGGTTTACAAAGATTAGCAATGATGGTTTCTGGGGAATACGACTCATTATTGAACCAAGTCAGTAAATGGGATAGTTTTATTGACAGCGAAGCCTCTATGAAGGAGAGGCTTGCCCTTACTCGACTTGAAAATGTTGTAACGGACCTCATCCGTAAAAAAACTGTTGAGATTCCTGAACGTCCTCCAGAAGAACCGGTAATGTTTTTAATTTTAGCACAAAGTGGTTTGAGCTTATTTTCAAGAATCTTTGAAGAGGAATCACAAGTTGATGATCAGCTTGTGGGTGGGTTTTTAACAGCTATTAGCAATTTTGGCATGGAAATATTCTCTGGAACTAGTGCAATTGACAGAATTGAATATAAAGACTATACTGTAGCTGTTAAAGCTGCCGAAAAATTAATGTTTTGTTACATGTTTAGAGGACAATCTTACACTGCATTGCAGAAATTAGAAAAATTATTATCCAATGTGCAGCAAGCCAGTTTAGTTTGGGATGGACTATTGCAAACAGCCTCAACTGGAATAGCACTTGGAGACGACCAAGAAGCATCTCTAGTAGCAATAATTAATCAAGTCTACAATTGATTTTTCTCTTTTCTGTTCTCAGATTAAAATTATCAAATTGGAGTTTGTAGAAATGGCAAATGAAACGAAAATAGTATCTTATTCAAGATGGAAACCAGCAATCACCCCTGAAAAAATTTTTGCAGAGATCGTTGTATTAGGATCTATCACAGTTATTGGAGAAAAATATTATTTGACAGAATTACGACTTACAGAAAAGGGTCGGACTACACTTGTGTCTAAAGACTCTATGGGAAAAATAACAGATATTCTTCCCTCAAATTTTAATATTAGAACAAGGGTTCACGAATATGGGGGAAAATCACATGAATTTTCCAATAAATACTTCTATTTCTCGAATTTTCAAGATCAACGGATTTATCGAAAAACCCTCAATGATTCAAGTGACCCCGTTCCTCTAACATCAGAAAAGATCTCTGATGACTCTTTAGGGAAATATGCAGTCCCAGTCCTAACACCTGATGAAAAATCTTTAGTTTTTGTTTTTGAGAAAGAATTCAAGGACCGGGAAAATGAGAATTTTTTAGGTCTGCTTGATTTAACAAAGGAACTACCAAATGAACCAGAGATTCTTGCACAAGGGCGTGATTTCTACTTCGATCCTCAAATTTCCCCTGATGGAACTAAAATAATGTGGATCGAATATGACCATCCTAATATGCCATGGACTAGCACAGAACTAATGATCGCCGATTTAAAGGAGAATAAAATCCTACAAGAGTCGAAAAAGATAGTTGCTGGCGGAGAAGGAATCTCTGTCTGTGCCCCACGGTTTGATAAATCAGGAAAAGCTTATTTTGTAATGGATGAAGAAAACCACCAAGAAAATAATCCAAAAAATTGGTATAACATTTATAGTTTTGATGGAGAGACTGTAGAACCTGTAACTCAAGAACTAGCTGAATTCGCAGGCCCTGCATGGGGATTAGGAGACTGTAACTATCAATTTTTACCTGATGGTAAAATAATAGCTAATTTCGAAAAAGAAGGTGAAGGATTTCTTTGTATAATCAACCCACAGACAAGAGAATTAAAAAAACTAGATTCTCCATTCGTTTATCACTCAGGTATTCAAGTTTTAGATGAGAACTCAATTGTGTTCTTTGCTTTAAGTAAATTTATACCCCCAGCATTAGTAAAGATGAATCTTATTTCAATGGACTATGAAATCATCAAACAATGTTACACACATCCATTAAAGAATGAAGACCTTTCAATAGCAGAAGTACTACCATATCCAACGTCAGATGGACAAAAAGCATTTGCTCAATATTATAAACCCCGAAATAGTCAATATCAAGCACCTGATGGGGAAAACCCTCCTTTGATTGTAATGGTCCATGGAGGTCCCACAGGAAGAACATCTCCCCATTTCTCAATTTCTAAACAATTTTGGACATCACAAGGATATGCCATTCTTGATGTGGATCATAGAGGTAGTACTAGTTATGGCCGAAAATACAGGGATGCTTTAAAGGGAAAATGGGGTGTCATTGACGCTCAAGACATAAAAGATGGAGTAGATTTCCTCTTAAAGGAAAGAGAAATTGATGAGAAAATAGCTATTACAGGTGGAAGTGCAGGCGGATATGCCGTCCAAAGAGCATTAACAATGTTTCCAGAGACTTTCCATGTCGGGGCTAGCTATTTTGGAATTGGAAATCTCCTTACTTTAGTAAAACTGACTCATAAATTTGAGAGTCGTTATATGGACTGGTGTGTTGGTGCATCTTTACCAGAAGGGGAAGAGAGATTTAAGGAACGATCCCCTATCAACTATATGGACAGATTAAAATCTCCAATGATCCTTTTTCAAGGTGCTGAAGATAAAGTAGTAACACCAGTAGTTTCTCGGGAGATCGCAAATATCTTAAAAGAAAAAGGCATTAAATCTGATTATATCGAATATGAAGGGGAATCCCATGGTTTTCGTAAGAAAGAATCGAATATTGATGCATTGAATCGTGAGGCGGAGTTCTTTCGATCTGTTTTATTCCCTTAAAATTCCCTAGTATACTTTCTAAAAGTTTATAGCAAGGAATTTTTTGCACTTTTTGAGATAAAATTGACTCCAACTCGTGAAGATTTAGAAAAACAGTTCAAATCAAACCAAATTCCCTATGCTTTAGACCAAAATAGCTATCAACGCTTTTCTGCGAAAAATACCATATTTGCACGAGTTGGTTGGGATGAATCCTTCCGGGCTTATCGCCAATCGATTTCTCAACGAGAATCAAAAAAAGTTGGTAGGAAAGGTT
>JAEOTI010000681.1 GCA_016839955.1 Candidatus Hodarchaeota archaeon
GTAAATTCAGTCTTAGCTGCAAATAATCCGATAATATTTTCCCAATTGTTCTGTTTCAAGTACTGCTGAATGAAGAAATCTAATCCAGCACTGAGAATTACGAGTTTAATGTCATTAATTCTACAGAATTCTACAAAATCTTTGAATCCTTCACGGTAAATATTCAAATTAGTAAATGCATCGAGTAGTGTTTGTTTATTTGGGGGTAACAGGGAATATTGTTCCTGCATGCATTCTTCGAGGGTTATCTTTCCATGGAAAAGTAAGTCATCAAATTTTTTCCAGTCTCCAGAAGCAAACTTCTCTAGGACATATTCTGCAGTATCGATAGTTGTAATTGTTCCGTCAAAATCACAAAGAATGACTAGATTCACAAAAATCCCAAATCATCTTTCCACAACCCACCTTTAAAACCACCCGAAAATGTACGGGGAAATCTCTTTTAATCTTCTATTTGAATGAGACTCGATTCCGGATATGTTAAAGATGGTAACCTCAAATAAAAATCAAATTATCTATGAAGACTTTCCTACACACGTTGTAATATTTCGTTTGAGCCACTTTTCTTTTATTGTACTTTCCAGCACGATAATTCTATTTATGGTAATACAGTGGATGACAATTATTTATTTGTTATATGTTTCAATCATTTTTCTAGGGATATTCAAGTTTATATGTTCAAAATGTGATTATCATGGCAAAACATGTGATACAGGATTAAGTAAATTTGCAGGAATCCTTTTTACTAAAAACACAAATCGAAATCAATTTAGAACATGTGGTATAATATCTCTTCCCTTTCTAGGTATAATTTTCTTGATTCCAATTATAATAGGAGTCTTTGGCATAATTAAAGATCATTCAAGCTTTCTATTAATCAATCTTACTCTTTTTATTTTCCTTCTAATAGTATATTTTCTTATTACTCCAAAACTCAGTTGCTCACACTGCAAAATGAATGACGTCTGTCCATTGAATCTGAAAAAATGCTAAATAGATGAAAATCAACTTCTTACGTCATACAATATAATATGTGTAGCTTAGTTAGTTAAATGAGTAAAAAATGTTGATTATAATTTGGACAAAAAAAATATCTCGAGTGCGAAAATACTGTGAAAATAAGGAATTACGAATGCGCAGTCTTTATTTTTCACTTTCTTGGGAACTTTTCCAAAGTTGGAAGGAATTTACTCATATTATTAAAGGTGGGTCTTTGGTAAGACTATTACAACTTTCAAAAGATGAATATGTAGAGATTGCTCAAGTTTGGTTACAACCAAATTCATCCATAAGTGCTCTAGAGAAGAATAATAGTATTCTAAAGGTTATTCCAATTACAGATCCATCTATTAATCCAGTTACTATACTAGTTAAGGGAATAAATGATCCAATTGTAAAAATGGTTCTTGAAGAGTTTAATTGCGTTTTTAATGATCCTGTTACTTTTGATGAGCATTTTCTCAATGTTTCATTAATTGGCGATGAAGAAGAAATTGGTAATTTAGTTAAATTTCTTCAAACAAACATACCTAAAGGGAAATGGAAAATACTTTCGATTTCCTCTTTCTCAACAGAGTCTGCAAACATTTTACAAAAATTAACTAAAAAACAACGAGAGGCTGTTATTCAAGCTTATAAGAACGGTTATTATGAGATACCTCATCGTATCAATATTTCAGAATTAGCTAAGAAAATGGATGTTTCTACCTCAACTTTTTCAGAACACCTTAGAAAAGCTGAACAGAAATTGGTAGGTCATGTACTCGAAGGTCTTTCTAATGATCTCTACACAAGCCAATCCAAATAATTCAAAATGAAAAAAAAGGGAAAAAAGTAGACTAGGGATTTCTAGCCTCCTTTAAATTTTATATTTAGTTTTTTTGATTCCTACATCGAAATATAATCACGCCAATGATTATAGAGATTCCGAGGAACACTGGTAAAAGAGAAACGAATTCTGGATAAGGTGTATCCCAACCAATATCATCTCCTAAAATAAGATAGGTTACACCAGAAGATGATCCTTGTCCAAATCCATAAGGCGCCCCGATAAGAAAGTCATCATAGCCGTCATTATTCATATCGCCATTGTAAGCTGGAACATTGGAACTACAATTGAGACCCAGAGCACTAACGCACCAACCAGCCATGTCATCTTCTGCTTCACCCCAAAACGATGCATTGGCATTTACTAGGTTGAGTGTAGTTCCAAAATGAGTGGAAGTATTACCAAGAACGAGATAGACCTTACCAGCATTTATTGCATTCTCATCATTAAACGGTGCTCCAATTAAAATATCGTCAAACTTATCGTTATTTACATCTCCAACACCTGCTAAGGATTTAGTTTGTTGTGGCCAACCTGTTGTGAATTGATTGGGAACCTCTGTTTCAATTGTAAGATTTGCATTACTCAAAGATAGAGGATAATCCCATCCATTTATGCCACTACGTCCATACATTAAATAAATGGTATCATTACCGGGAGCTAAGATCAAAAAGTCCGCATATCCATCATTATTAAAGTCTCCAGCTCCTGCAACGGACATTCCAGCTGAATCTCCAGAATTTGGTCCTACAAAGGTCGCATTCGCGTATTCCATGTAGAGTGGATTACTGCCATTTAATGTTTCAATATCAGATCGTCCTAAGATTAAGTAAGCCCTTCCTTCATTAGTTGCAGTGACGTTAGAAAAAGGTGCACCGAGTAAAAAATCATCATAACCATCCCCATTAACGTCTCCTAATCCTGCCATTGACTTTCCTAAACTATCAGGAACGTCTTCAGCAATAAAGGTCTTATTTGCATTTGAAAGAGACGTATCGGAATTATATCTTCCTTGCTTCCCTAGGATAAGATATACTGTAGATAGAGGTTCCCCTTTGGAAGGAGCAGAGATTAAGAAATCGTCATAATCATCTCCATTAACATCTCCTGCATCGGTAACGTACATACCTGCATAGTCTCCACCATCTTCACCCCAAAATGAAGCGTCTGCATTTGACAGGTTCATAGGGTTTGTCCAACTACTGACATCTGATCGTCCATACATTAAATAGATTTGACCTGCATGATTCCATCCTGCTTCTGGATTGAAGTACGAACTAATTAAGAAGTCATCATAATCATCACCATCTACATCACCTGCACCTGAAACAGAGAAACCAGCCAGGTCTCCATGGGTACTAAAAAAAGTGCTATTGTGTTTTTCACCAAAGAAGGTGGCATTTGCATCCCCTAAATCAAAAGGTTCATCCCAATTATTATTGTCTGAACGACCAAGAATTAAGTAAGCACCTCCAGTACCATAATTCGGTGAGGAGCATCCTATATCACTTTGATGAGCACCGATAATAAAATCAGGATGACTATCATTGTTAACATCCCCTGCTGCTGAAATGCAAAATGCAGACCAATCATTGGTGAGTTCACCGTCAAAAGAATTATCCGCATATTGAAGATCGGTATTTTGATATAATCCTCTTACAGTATTATCTGTAGACCAAGGTATAAGTATCAATGCTAATAAAATAATGAAAAAAAGAGGTAAAATCGTTAATAAGTTGATATTAAACTTTTTTTCTTTCATAGAGGTCATTTTCCTTTTAAACTTAGTGTTGAGAATATTACGTGATTTATTACTAAAAACTTTCCAAATTGACATTCATTTAGTCCCAGTAGTAAACCGAACGTTTTCAATAAGGATCGCAGGGGCGAAAACTGGAGTTGTAACTTCCACCCACCATTTAATTTGACGGATTTTATTTTGAATAGCAATGATGTTCGCCATAAGGTTTGGAAAACTGTCACTTATTCGTAGTTCACGAATAGATTGTTGTATTTCTCCGTTCTCAATAAGAAACATGGCATCACGGGGAATTGTACTAAAAATTCCTTCAATAGCGGATGTAGTTGTCGTATACCAATTGCATGTGACATAAATTGTTGGTGATTTACATTCAGCAATCATTTCGTCAAAATTAGAGCTCCCTGATTCGATAATAATATTACTATTTTGGGGAAAAATTAGTCCTGCATTACCTGTGCTATTTGTTCCTGCTTTTCGAGCAGAATTTGTGTTATAAATTAAATTCTTAAGGATACCTTGTTCAATGATAGGTGTTCTCTGTCGGGGAACCCCTTCATCATCTGCAATGGCACTACTAATTCCATTAGGATATCGCCCGTCATCATATGCGGAAAAATGATCACTAGCGACTTTTTCACCTATTTTATTTTGAAGCCAGCTTCTTCCCATCTCAATAAATGACGGATTTGCTTGAGAGACTGTACTGGCAATAATATCTCCTACTACAGTAGGAGCAAAAAGAGCATTGTAGGTTCCACCTTTTCCTAGTTGAACATTACGAGCTTGGCTCGCCAATTCTCCTGCATTGGTTCCTGCTTGAATTGGGTCAAAAAATTTCAGGATTCGACCAACACTTATACCTTGACCAGTCTCAAACGGAGAAAGAAACGACCTAATAAGGAACTGATATCTTGTACCTTTGTCCTCAACTTTGATTCCATGATTTGTCTTCGTATAACTCTCCGTTATTCCCCAATCAAATGCCCCTGCTGAATATTTTCCACCAGCTTCATGAGCGGCATTTATAGAGGATTCAACATGATCTACGGCGTTATCTACCATATCTGTAATCTTCGAATCAAAGATCTCAGGGATATCCTGATATGAAAACTGATCCGTTGCAATTCCGTGGTAATCTTTATTTTCTTGTAATGCATTTGTAAAGACTAGTAAATCCTCTAATGCATTAGAAATACTCTCAAAACTTGAAATATCATCTAAATCTGTAGCAGCTATCTTCTTATCTTTTGCTAAGTATACAGAAAGACGAGAACTCTGCCATCTTTTTGAAACAAATATCTCGTCCTTTGTAAATCGAAGTTGATTGTTAATGGTACTATTGACAGAGACAATTGCATCATCTACGCCTTTTTTTACAAGGAAATCAAGACTTTTATCAACTAAATCAACCAGGGAGTTTTCCAACATACATTCCTCCTAAATTCTTATACCTCGTATACGCGTACCTTGGGATCCCCCGTGTCCAACTGGTACACCCTGCATTGGGTCGCCTTTACCACAGAGGGCAACTTCAAATTCCGGTGGTTCCTTAGTAGATCCATCAATTGCAGAAAAGAGGTCTGTAGTGGTTGTTTCTAAAACTGGTCGTTTAACTAGTTCTGATTTTAGTTCTCCATCTCTTATAAGATAACATTCTTTCCCTACATACTTTGATTGAAACCTTCTATCGTCAATATTCCATTCAGTAAAATCAACCATGAAAATTCCGAGCTTAATATCTTCAATAAGCTCATCCCAAGTATAAGTGCCTGATGCGATGTATGTATTAGCCATTCGGGGTATAGGTTCTCTATCAAATGAAGATGATCTTGCAGAGGCAGAAGATTGAGTATTAAATGTTTTCGCTGATTCACGGTTGTGTAACATTTCATTAAATACCCCATCTTTGATTAGGAATCTTGATCTTGCTTTAACACCTTCATCATCATACAAGTAATAACCAAATGTACTTTCAATTGTAGGATCATCGATAATTGTCAAAGCGTCATTTCCAATTTTTTGATTTAACATCTCCAAATTCAGATATGATTCTCCAGCTTGGGCTGCCTCTCTACCTAGTATTCGATCAGCTTCGGATGGATGCCCACAGTTTTCATGAGCGATAATCCCTGCAACTACGGGGCCAACTACAAAATCTACTAAGCCTTCTGGAGGTTTCTTCGCTTCAGCAGCAATTCTTCCAAGAGTTTCAGCCTGTTTAAGAAGAGTCTTATCAAGATCCCATTCATCTACTTTCTCATAACCCCCGGACGCTCCTCGCCAAAAATAAGACTGTTCCATACTTCCATTTACAACAGCAGTTACTACGCCCAAGAACATTATCCGAGGAATAAAACTCTCGATCCTTGAACCTTCTGAATTAACATAATATTTCTTTTCTTCTACATCATAAAGCATAACCAGTCGGAAAGGGATGGGTTGTGAAGCGATGACAGTGTCAATCTCCATTAAGAGTTTGATTTTGTCCTCAGGGTGAGTATCAGATACTGGCTTGATCGTTTTTACATGATACATGTCCGTAATTGTCTTTTCATTTGAAAACTCAATAGGAGTTTTCCTAAGTTGACCCGAAGACCTTGCCAATTTAATAGCAGAAA
>JAEOTI010000682.1 GCA_016839955.1 Candidatus Hodarchaeota archaeon
ATAATAAATGTTCAAGAGACAATCCCTGTAAAAATTGATATTAAAAAAGAATAAGAGTTAAAATTGCTATATTCTAGCAAAAGCAGATTTAAAGAAAGTTTGACTGAAATTTTAAACGGTGAATATAATGAAATGTAAAAAATGTGGTGGTATGCAATTTTTATTTCGATCAAGTGGATCAATCAGCCTTAATGGAGTTGATAGCATAGATGTAGATGCTAATGTCATTTGTTCAGGTTGTGGCACACCTACCATCCGTGTTGGCTATGAAAGACGAATGTCTTATATCGAAGAGCAATTAGAGCAAGTTGCCATCTTGTTAACATACAAAGAGGGTTTAATTGATGAATTAACAGGGATTCAAGATAAAATCGAAGAGTTAGACGACAGAATAAAAAATCTTGAACGAAAACAGAACGAATAATATTAATCATGAAATAATATAATGCTAGATGATTATATCTAGTAGAGGAGGCTTAAATTAGTGGAAGCAGAGATAGTCAATCCTGAAGATCTATATTTAGAAGAATCTGATTTTGATGGAATTAAATATTCGCAACCAATTAGCCTTATTTTTCTATTGACATGCTTTTTAGTTTATTCGACTATCTTCTGGTTTCTATTGTATTTGAATTTAGATTCAGAAGCAGCGTCAGCATTTACTAGCCTTTATCTTATATTACTTGTTGTTTTTCTTATCTTAATTGGGAACAAGAAGACAAATGGTTTCATTTTGAAGCAAAGATTGAAGAAAACACTAAATTATTATAGTAAAGTGAGAATAACTTTTGATTATGATCTTGGGGAGTTTTCTTATGATCCACATTCCCCTCCAGCTCTTAAGAACAATATTATCTATTTTTATCTCATATTCATTGCTGAGTCAATAGTTTTGAGCAGTTTGACACAACTATTTTCTTATTGGTTCTCGAATCCAACAAATCTCCAAATATTATTCTATTCTATTGGATTTATTATCATTTCATTTGGATTTCTAACATTTGTTATTCTTTAAGGTATTTGGAATTGGAATAGAAATCCTAATTACTTCGCAGAGAGTTTCTATTTTTTGAAAGCTTACATTATTGGAGATGAAAAAGATCCCGTATTTATATTTACTAGTAAATCATTGAATTCATTCTTTAAATTCCTTTATGAAAATGAAATTCCAATAAACTTCAATGAATCAAAACTTGAGGATCTAGGCTGGGTAATCGAATTTTTTTCTCCTGAGAATAAAGCTATAGGTAAGGATCTTGAAGAAAATTTATTGAGGATTTTTCTCCACTTAAAAGAGAAAAAATGGCTCGAAACACTATTATCCATTGAAAAGATTGAAAAGAATCTAGAAGAAGCAAAAAACAACCTAGATTCGACTTATTTGAAAAAAGAATATGTTGAAGATGAAAATTTTGTGAAAAAGTGGATTAAACCTGTTCAGAAGGAGTTTATTTCAACCTTAATCAAACTAATAGTCCCTTCTATCATTGCTTTGGCTGTTCTTTTCTTGCAGGGATTAATAAATTAAGGTTATTCAATGGATCCCTATTTTTGAATTATATTCTGGAGGTATTGAGTATAGGATTTAGTAATTTGAATGCTTTAGCTGATCAAAGAAATTACCTGAAAAACCTTTTCAATCGACTTTGGGATACAATGTGTGTAGATAAAAAATTTGGAAGGAATTTATTTGTCAGATCCAACACTTTATGATTTTCTTCGTGACATTTGCCTCCCATTAGGGATCATAATCTTAACTTATTTTTTAGGAAGGAGGGAAATTAACAAATACCAAGAAAAGAAAGATAAAATTGCAAAAAGAGAAGTATTAATAAAAGAATCAGCTAAATTAAATTCTCTTCATAATGCTTTTATCCATAATTGTTATGAGCTTAGGTTGGGGGATATAGACGATGAAGAATTTTTAAAACGTCAATGGTCTTTTATTCATAAATCACTTGACGTCTCAAGTATTCTCTTTGGAACAGCGAAGATTTATTATGATTCAAAGAAGTTAGAGGAATTTAAGAAAATATTACAAGAATATGCTTCTCTTATAAGTAGAATCGAGAAAGAAGGTTATAAAATAACCCAGAAAAAATTCATCCTGCTAGGTGTTGAAATAGGAGAGATTTATTCTAAAATCATCGAATTTATTAAAAATACTGAAATTTTAATCTAGATTTTAAATGGTGTAAATGGTGTAAATGGTGTAATCTAGATTTTAAAAAGCAAAAAGGAGAAAAAAAGTAGATTGACCGTAGAAAGACTGATTTGTGAAAATTGTAGGCATCGTGTTGTTATGCCAGGAATGACCATTGAATGTAATGAGTATGGAAATATTCCAGAGGCAGTAATAGAAAGTAATTTCTGTGAGAAATTTGAAATGCCATCAACTTTGGCGGATCTACTTATCCACCGTGATATGAGTCCTTTTAATAGTGAAACATGGAAATCTTCCATGAGGTATAGCAGTTTTTTAAATCAGACTGAAGGATTCATTAATGTTATAGGGAAACATGTTCAAAACGACCCTGATTTAAAAGAGAGAGTCGAAGAACTAAAAGTTATGGTTGAGAAAGATAAAGAACATTCGTTGAAATTTGAGGCCGACCTTGAAAATAAAATGATGAATTTAAAAAGAGAGATGGAAGAAAAAGTGGGTGAGAAGAAGGTTAAAGACATCAGTCATTCAGCTGTTAACGAGAGTTTTCAAGAACTTGTGAAAGATAATCCTTCTCTACTGAAATTGATGAATTATGCTAATGATGTTGAGAATCTTAGAGGGACTCATAGTTCAATTATTGATACTATCTCTGAGTTAAAAGCAAATCAGAGTAGTCTTAAGGAGGAAGTAAAGGAGCTTAATGCGGGAGTTAGAGAATTTAAATCAATGAAGAATACTTTTTCATTTATAAAATGGGTAATAGGAGTCGGCTTTAGTGGGTCTCTTGTAATTGTATTTACATGGTTTTTCTTTTACATTATTTTACCTTTATTGCAAGGGCTTTAGGAGATCATGGAAGGAAAAACTATAATTTTTTAAATACTTACTGTAAAAGCTAATACAAAACCAAAAAGGAGGATTGATAACAAAGATATTAAAATGTCGGGGTATCTGCGAAGCGAATTAAGATACATATAGAAAATAACTCTCTTTTAATATTTATCTCATTGACCGCCATTCTGCTTTCAATGAGTATTGACAATATTCACAGGTTCATCCGTTTCTGAAGAACTGAGATTATTAGCTATCCAGCCTTTGATTACTTTCACCCATTTTTTAGGGGTGGAAATTTTCTTGTCATCTAAGAGGTTCATGGCTTCAGGATATCGCCATAACATTTTACTAATCACTCAATGATGGATTGATTGTATGGTTTTTATACTCGAAATCAAATCTCCCCTTTTTCTAATATAAAAGAGGTGAAAGGAAATCAACCATTGAAATACGATGACGACAACAATTGATTATCCACATGTCCTGCTAGATGATCGAGAGCCAAGACAGCTAGTTGATGCGCTTGCTGATCTGGGGTATGAAGTGGAGGTTAAGCGCTTAACAACGGGAGATTTTGAAGGAAAAACTACGATAGGCGAGATTAAACGAGGCGAGGATTTTTTCAGTTCAATTGTGGATCGAAGGTACATTAACCAAGCTAAAAAGATGCGCCAGACAGGGAAAGAACGGTTTTTCATCATTACAGGAAATCTCACAGATGAACGCTGGCGATTAAAACCCGTAATCGGTGCGGTATTGAGTCTAGTCTTTGATTTTCAGATTGGAATCATCCCCGTACCAAATATGGAAGCAACTATAGGATACGTGATTCACAAAATAATGACTCAAGTAGATGGGAAAAGCAGACGAACTGTATCATATTATCAGAGTCGAAGTGTGAAGAAGGGACTAAGGGTTAATACTACTTTAGAGATGATTCGTAGTATTCCAGGAGTCGGTATGGGTGTTGGTATTGAACTCATCAAGGTTTTCCCAACCATAGTGAAGCTAGCAGGGGCTAGTTTGAACGAGTTGGCTGCTATTCCGAAAGTTGGAAAGGGTCGAGCTGAGATTATCTTTAATGCGATGCGGGGGAAAGACTAGTTAATTTTTTGACTATTGTAAATGGCATATTTCCCTCAGTTGCCCAATGATCAACCAACTCAAGAAAAATTTGTCATTTTTGGCTTAATGAGACGAAGTTTGGCTCTCGTAACCATAAATAAATGGGTCTTAAATTCTGAGTTCTATTGATCTTTGATCAAACTAAACTGTTAGAAAGGAAGTAATTAATGAGGGGACAGACTAACAAAGGAATATTATTATTTATTTCACCATTATGGCCCATTAGTAGCTCGAAATTCACTCGCTTTAGATCATACCCATGGTGAGAATTCCTGATTGCTCTGAGTAGCTCTGGAGTTACCTCTCCTATTGTCAGCTCTTCAAGGACCAAGTCAATTACTTCGATCATGAATTGACCAATGTTCCCTGGAATTGTTTTTATTTGACTTCGAAGATTAGAACCAATGAACTGTGGAGAAACTAATAGTTTCCATGCTATTGCTTCATTTTGTGCTTTTCCAAGCAGTTTCATAATATTTGCCAATTTTTCTAGGCAGTTAAAAAAGAATATTAAAGAAAAATAGGGAACTTCACTTGTCATAGAACATATAGCATCTACAATTGCTCGATTGAGTGTGGAACCAATTTTAAATTGTACAAATTCATCTGCTATATTACATAATTCTTCCATTCGATTTTTGATCTGTGTACAAAACCATCGAATGTAATCTAAACTCTCTAAGAAATTGTAATTTGTAGGTGGGAATTGTTGTTTGGGGCCACGTGAGCCATCGAATGTCCATTGATCATTAAAATAATCAAAGAGGATTTCCAATATATTTCGGTAGGGATAGGTGGAATTAAGTACTTGGGAATGATGAAGGGTCTGATCTGGAATATAAAAGAAACCAAAAAACTGTTCATAAGGAACGGTAAAGCTTCCTAGAACTAACGGATAGACGCCAAATGATAAAAATCTCATTGCTATCCATGGAAACGATGTAATTGATACTCCAGCCAATTCATGGGGAACCCCGTCTTTAAAATAAAACCCTTTCAAATCATCTTTTGCAAGTTTTTTCTGGGTCCCCCATGTTTTATACAACCAATCTGCTTGAAAGCTTAAGATGAAGATACGTCCCTTTGGATACAATGAAAAAAATTCTGGCCAAACTACATCCTGAAACCATCTTCCTGATAGATTCCCATATGAATAACCCTTATCCATTGTTAGATAGAAGAATTTTTCTTCAGGAGATGAATTCAATTTTCCTATGTAATCCTTTCCTCTCTCTTGCAATTCCTTAAGTTCTTTTTGGAAATAATTAGGGACAATAACTGTTAAACCCTGACGTGACTCACGAAATATCTCAAGGTTAAATTCTTTATCCAACCAAGCTTTAATTTCATCGCTCTGGAAGTTTTTTGCTGTCAGTTCATATTTAATGTTGAATATTGATCTCCCTTCTTTGTTTAAAGGATAATATGACTAGATAAGACTTCGAGAATTGTTTCAATATTTGTGATTAAATAACCTTTTGAGAAAGTACGATTGTAGATGAGTGAATCTACAGATCCTTGCAGTACTCCTGCAACTGTTTATACAACTTGGAATATTTAAAGTATCAGTACTGTTATTCCTTCCCTTTTTTCACCTGCAATTCATCCAAAAGGGAACGTTGCTGACTATGTAAGGCATAATGAAGATCGAGAATGCCCGTTTTAGGATAAGGTTCAAGGTCAAGTCCCTCGGAGAGTTGTTGTAGGCGAACCATCTTATCATCAGGGAGAAAGCTCAGCCAAAGGTGATTGTGGGATTTCGTCGGTGTCTTTGTCGATGACCTGTATGATAAAGAGGGTTGTTTCGTCTTCTAATAGTCTGGAGTGGAGATCCATAGAGCGCATAATACCGTCTGGAGACAATTTGGCTCCACGGAGAAAATGTCTCCACCTGGATTGATAAATTACTTGTTATAGTCTTGGACACCCTCAGTCGTAATCGCAAACTCGATTTTTCCATCAGGAAGTTCGGGGTTTTTAGTGAGAGTAGCAGTCCGTTTGGTAGCTTTGCCTTTACGGAGAAATATCCGTGTGGTAACAGTATGACCGACCACATTCCCTCCAATGGGTTTATTGGGGTCACCAAAAATCATACCATCAGGTTTGGAAGCAACTTGGTTGGTTATGATTCCGACACAATTGAGGATCTCTGCTTGTTTGGAAATAAAGGATAAGTGTTTGCCAATCAATTGTTGACGTGTAGCTAATGTTGCTCGTCC
>JAEOTI010000091.1 GCA_016839955.1 Candidatus Hodarchaeota archaeon
CTGGGAAGAAAGCGTCTAAAAAGAATTGTAAAGGTAAAGAAATAAGGGTAACAGCGGCAGTAGCAGTTTGTTCATCCTTAGCCAAAGCACTAACAATTAAGCCAAGACCAATGGCATTCAACGACGCTAAGAAAAGGAAGAGTAAAAGGTCAACGCGCCAAGCTAATTCTACTCCAAATAATACGATTCCACTACCGATTACTACGCTTACAGATATTATTGTAACCAAAAAAACAGCTAATCCTTTTCCAACCATAACTGCACCAGGTGAGGTTGGAGAGCCAAGGATTCGGTATATTGTAGCAAATTCTCTTTCTCTAGCTATTGAGTTCGCAGCTCGTTGAAGACACACCCATAGAATTACTACACTAATCATACCAGGGAGCATATATTCAATATAATCGATCTTACCAACCTCAGGCTCAATAGACACAACATCAATATTAACTGCATCAGAGTTTCCAACTACGTAATTACAAAATCCTCGGAGAAAACCTTCTACCGTCCCTCTATTAATTAATGCTGCGTTCCGATCAGATTCGTCTTGGTAGATTAATATATCAACAATAATATCATTACTTAGTACCTCAGTGAAGTTTGCAGGAATAACAAAAGCAATACTTAGTTCTCCATCTTCAATTTTGTCAATCGTTTTATCTTCACTTGGGAATTTTTCCAACTCAAATTTAAAATTTTGACCAGCTAATTCTAAATCCCCACGCATTACTTCAAGTAACATTGCTGAATAAGTAGCGTTTGTAGATACTTCACCGTCAAAAATAACTTGGTCAGCGTCATGGTTTACGTATCCAACTTCTATTGGACTCACTACTCCTTCCTGTCCAAAAGCAAATCCCATCACTGCTACAAAAACAAATGGAAAAGCTAAAGTTAAAGAGAAAGCACTAGGATTGCGAAAGAAATATCTAAGATCCTTTATGCAAATTGCAAGGCTCTCACGAATCATCTTACATCTTCCTCTCTATATTCTCTTAATGATCTTCCCGTAAGCGCTATGAAAACATCTTCTAGATTGAAATCTCGTACTTCAACTGAAATAATGCTTACTCCTGTCCTTTGACCTATTTCGGTTATTGATGGAAGAAGATCCACCCCATTTTCGGATACAAGTAAAAGACTTTCAATAATTTGAGTTTCACTGTTTTTTTGAACTTCTACTCGAGCAACCCCTTCAATTTTCTCCAATTCTCGAATCATAACTTCAGGAAGTTCAGCAACAACTTCCACAGCTTGCTGTTCACCGAATTTTTTCTTTAAATTTAAGGGAGTGTCTAGGGCTATAATTTTTCCGTGATCCATGATACCAACACGGTCACAAAGCCTATCAGCCTCGTCCATAAGGTGGGTAGTTAAAATTATAGTTTTTTCAGCTTTTTTTAAATCAAGGATCATTTCCCAGATTTTGCGACGGATTTGTGTATCTACACCCGCAGTTGGTTCATCCAGAATAATGACTGTTGGATCATGAATTAACGATGCTACAAGGTTTAACCGACGTTTCATTCCTCCTGAAAACGTTTTTATGTACCCTTCCCTTGTTTCTAACCCTGCAAACCGTAACATTTTTTCAATTTGGGGTTTTATTTGCGTTTTAGGAATGCTATAAAGATCAGTCATTAATTTTAGCATTTCTCGTGCTGTTAGATGGTCATAAAGTGTTATTTCTTGAGGAATTAGTCCTAGGATACCTTTTATACTTCTAGAATTTTTAGAAATATCGAAACCCAACACACGTACTGTTCCACTAGTTTGTTTCGTTCTTGTAGCTAAAATGTTTATTGTCGTACTCTTTCCAGCGCCATTAGGTCCCAATAATCCGAATATTTCACCTTTTTTTATCTCTAAGGAGACATCATCAACAGCACGAAATCCATTATAATTTTTACATAATTTCAGGATTTCAATTGCCTTATCTGGACTAGTTGACAATTAGAGAGTCTCCTAAAGTAAGTAAAAAATCCTGATATTGGAATATAAATAATACTGTATTATTTACCAGAATTTTTCAATGAATGGTGAAATTTCTTTTATTATCCAGTCTGGGAAGATTTTTTCTGCTTTTTCTTGAGTAATCACACTATTTTCAGGGTTCCATCCTCGTCGTTTATATGCTGCGTCTTGAAGACTTGAATATTGCGCCTCACGATACTGTCGTAGCTTTTGATTACGTTCTTCTATTGCCAGGGCTTTTACTTCTTCCAATGGCATTTCTAGGATCTTTGTAAGTTGTTCATTATAACGATCAACGCGAGATTCGTATTCTTCAATTGTTACAGGACCTACTGATCTGTAAGGAGGATTAGCATCATTTTCACGCAATCCTTTCCCTTGTCGGATATTAAAGATCCTTTGAAAATTGTAAACTTTTTCTGACATTTCAATTAATGATTTCTCACGTATTTCTTGTGTTTCTCCTAAAAAACGCCCAGTTACTGATTCAAAGAGTGCTGCATAATTATCTATGTGTTCAGGAACCTTATGAGGTTCTGCAGTCTCTTTATTATCAGCAGGAGTAACGTCATTCCAAGGAAGTTTACATAGACCATTTAGTCCAAACCATGTTCGCCAGCAGGGGAACCAGTGAAGGTTTTCCGCTTTTTGCTCAAAAGTTGGCATATAATTATGAACCATATCTAAGAAAATCAACCAAGCTTCATCGTGTTGAGGACCTTTCAATGCAAGTCCATAACCACCTTGTTGAGCAAGGGATTCTTTCGTAACATATTCAGAATATTCTAAACCTTTGTGTTCCATACCAATGTCTTGCATGAATTGAATTTGGTCCTGATCTAAACTATAACTTTCTGTAAAGTACTTCTTCATTCGATTAATACCCTGTCCAACAATCTTACCAAATCCTTTACCCATTGACATTTCATGAATTACCTCAATTGCAGCTTCTGCATTTCCAAATTTTAGTTCTAAACCTTCTGTTCGTTCCTTATTTAGAATTCCAGTTTCAAATAGCTCCATACAGAAAGCGATTGATGTGCCAACAGAAATAGTGTCAAGTCCATAAGTATCACAATAAAAATTGAACTCGATTATCCAATCAGCATCAAAAACACCCCAACTACTACCACAACCAGCAATGGTTTCATATTCAGGGCCATCAACACAAACCGCTTGCCCTTTAAATTTACCAGTTTTCACTATATGATTAGCAACACAATGAGAACAATTGATAGCACAACCTCGCCAACAACCATCCCAACCCTTACCTGAATCCGTATATTTTTGTTCAAAGATATCCTCAAAGAGACCTTTTGCCTCAGGATGAGAACCATACTTAAAGTTCAGAGTTGGGAGAAGGTCAAAATCATTCATAATTGATGGTAGATGCGCCGTTCCTACCACGCGCATTCGATTTTGTAGTGGATCTAATTTCAAGATCCCTTGGGTGTGTTTCCTACCAGCTGCCTTTAATTTCTCAGGATCAGCAGCTTTGTTGAATTCAGAATTTATTCTTGAAGACCGAGCAACAATTGCACGGATTTTCTTATCTCTAAGAACTGTTCCAGTTCCACCCCGTCCAGCCTGTTTCATATGAGCAAGATCTCGTCTAACATCATAAAAAGAAAAATTCAAACACCCAAAACGAGTATTTTCGGCTCCAGGACCTGCAGACACAACAGAAACATTTCTACGATCTCGATTATCCTTAGCGTATTTTTCAGTTAGTGTTTTTGCTAGTAGATGACTTTCTTTCGGTAATCCCTCTGCAGATTCAATGGTTACTTGCCCTTTGTCGCCATCAATTACTATTAAAATATCATCAGAGGCTTTTCCCTGAATTGCTAAAGCATCCCATCCTGCTGCCTTTAAGAGAGGACCAAAAAGCCCTCCAACATTAGAATCTATGACAATTCCAGTTAAAGGGGAGATTGTAGTAACTATTGATTTACCTGCACCAGGATAACCAAGTTGGCCTCCTAGGGGTCCACAAGCTATGCATAATTCGTTTTCTTCATCATCCCATTTTGTAATTCGGTCCTTTGGCAGGTCGTTCCACAACAACCAGAGGTCAAATCCTTTCCCACCCACAAAGAACTCCTTCATCTCGTCCGAAACTGGACGACTCTGGATTTTACCATTTCTCAGGTCGATAAACAATGTTTGATTCGCATAACCTCTATGAATTTCAGATGGTTCATATTTGTATTCTTTCTGCATCATTAACACCATTTTACAAAAAATAAGATTAACAAGTCTTCAAACGAGTCCTCTTCTATTCCTAACTGCCATAAAAAATCCTTTGCTATATGTCTTAACCTTTTATTAATTCGTTATGATAAAAAATTATAACGTTTGTTTATATTCAGACAGCTATTCATTTCGTTCAATATTATTTTCAAAGCCAGTTATTCGCATTCCTGGTAACAGTTTACCTTTTTCTAGTGTCATGATTCGAGTGTTTTTTGGAAGTAAAGTTTGATCATGAGTTACAACAACAACACTCATCCATTGCTCTCGAGATATGTCCGCTAAAAGTTCCATAATTTTAACGCCCGCTTGACTATCCAAATCTCCAGTTGGTTCATCTGCAAGTAATAACCGAGGACTGTTGGCGATAGATCTGGCAATAGCTACTCGTTGTTGTTCTCCTCCGCTAAGTTCATGGGGTAGAAGATTAAATCGAGTCTCTTCAAGATCGACGAGTTTCAATAATTCCATAGAGTGTTGGATTCGGTCTTCTCGTGTTTTTCCCGCAATTAACATTGGAAGACCAACGTTATCTGCGGCTGAAAGAGATTCATGAAGCTCAAAAAACTGGAAAATCAATCCTATATCCTTTGCACGATAAGAACTCATTTGGTTTGGGGTGAATTCCAAAATAGAGCTTCCTAAAAAAGAAATCTCCCCTGAATCAATTGGAATCAAACCAGCGATTGCGTGAATTAGCGTTGTTTTACCACTGCCAGAAACCCCCAGTATTCCAGTAAACTGACCAACTTTGAATTCAACATTTAACTCATCAAGGACGATTAGATGCTCATCACCACTTGGATAGGTTTTAACAACGTTTGAACATTTTAAAACTATGTCTCCCTTTGAAGAAGGTTTCAGAACATTCTTCAACTTCGATGAATATTCTTTTTCATTTTTTATCATATGGAATGACTTCCAGATGAGTATCGCGTTCAATAATTTTTACATGCCTTTTAATTCCTAAACGACGACGTAAATGTTCAGGAAGACGAATAACACCGTCTTTATCCACTAAAACGATGAATTCATCTTCATCTTCCGCCCTTCCCTTCCAAGTTTCTCGCATTTCACCAATACGACCATCACGAATGCGATAGGTAAGATCTGAACGTCGGGCAAATCGAGTATCGTGAGTAACTACAATCATGGTTTTTCCAAGATTTTTATTAAGGTCTTTAAGAAAATCGATAATTTCTGAGGTAGTTTGGTGATCAAGCTCTCCTGTTGGTTCATCAGCCAATAACAATTCAGGGTCATTTGCCAAAGCAACAGCAAGTCCTGCTCTTTGCGCTTCTCCTCCACTTAATTGTCCTGGTTTTCGATTAATTTTATCTTTGAGTCCCACAGCATCCAATAATATTTTTGCACGTCTTTTACGTACTTCTCTAGGCATTCTTAGACTAGCAAGTTTCATGGGTAATATTACATTATCAATAACACTCATTTCCCAAAACAGGTTTCTTGAAGGGAACTGCCAAAGTATCCCAACCATTTCACGCCGATATTTGTCGAGATATGCCCCCTTGAGTAAATTGACTAAATATTCTCCAACCTTAATTGATCCAGATGTTGGTGAATCAATCCCTCCTAACAAATTAAGCAATGTGGTTTTCCCAGATCCAGAGGGGCCTATTATCGAAACTAACTGTCCAGCGTTGATCTCGAGTTCTATTCCACGTATAGCTGCAACTAGTAGTTGATCATCTTCTAAGCTCTCATAGACCTTAATTAGATCAACACATTCAATAAAGGCCAACTACTCACCCCGTATTTCAATAGTATCTTCACGAACTGCTAAAAGGGGAGCCACGAAGCCAATAAGTATAGAAATAGCAAAAATCGCTACACCAAGAATTAATAATGACTCTAAAGGATAAACAACTCTAAAGGGTGGAATTGTATCTGTGAAAGTGATTAAAGAAACAAACATCACTGAAAGGAGAAGTGATATGAAAAGTCCAAAGCATATTCCTGCTGCGGCAACAACAAGTATTTCTGTCATAAGGACTGCAAAAATTTTCTTTTGTGGCATTCCAAGGGAACGTAACAAACTAACTTCTCTTTTGCGGTCATTCCTTATATCAAACGAATAGAATAATATTACAACAAGTGCAATAGCGAGTGAAACTAAAATATCAGCATTTAAAGCACCAAAAAGAACATCACCAAATACACCCTCTTGTTGTTGATTGGCAAGTTCCTCTGCTGATAACGGGCGAATACCGAACGTTTCTGCAATAAAATGAGAGACTGTAGCACTAGATGCTCCACTTTTTAAATGAACATAAATATTTAGCATTACGGTTTCACTAATTGAAGATGCAATTCTCCTAATGAATGGAATATTCGAAATAAAATAAATTGAATTTGTTTTATTAAGAGCAGTCTTTGTGATAAAATTAGGCCAATAATCAAATGTCCCTCGAATGGTTGCGATAAGAGGGGTTTCTCCTGTATAGAACGCATAACTAGATCCAATGCCAATTCTTAGGGTTTCTAACGTTTTCTTTTGACAATAGATACTTGATTCATTTTTTCCAATATTTGAGAGTATTGTCTTTAAAGGTTGGTTTGCGTAATTCGCTCGAAAGTGGCCAGTACTAGCGAAATTACTTGAGTTTACTCCTAGAAATTGGCACCAAAATCCACCTATGAATATAGAGTATTTAGCGTAATAACTTATATCTTGAACACCTGGAATTTCTTTAAGAAGGTCTATATACGTAGCATTATATTCAGGGCCTACTCCAATTAAGGAAAGGTCAGCACCAACTTTATATTGTGTCCTTTCGTTAATGAGAGACGTTGTAGTATGAGCTACGACTGTTGAGATTCCTGCAAAAATTATAGTCACTGCAATTAATGCACCTACTTTAGATACGATCGATCTTCGGTATCTCAAAGCATATAAAACAAAGGAATAATAATTGCCAAAGGAATCCCAAAGAATTTTTCCAAACTTTTGTATTCCTATTGATAAAAACCTTGAAAAAACTAAAATCACACCACAAATTAAAACTACTGGAGAAAGAGCTCCAAAAATCAAAATAGGTAGGAAGGTCTCTGAAATATTACCTTCTTTCAACGCATCATATATTAATTTATATCCAATAATTCCAGAGATTAGGAATAGAAAATCAATGTAATAACGCTTCCATAGTGGGGGACGTTCACTATGACCATGACCTTCCAAGATTGACAAATTTACTTGGGATTGCATGTTATAAATATTAGAAAACAATGAAACTCCAATTCCAATCCAAAAAACAAGTAAAAGAGATTCAGAACGTATTTCTAGTGGAACTCCTCCACCACTAAACGATAAAAAACCATCTGATCGTAGAATAAGCGATGATAAGGCTAAACCAGACATAATACCTATAATCAAGGATGTAATTGTTATTGATAGAAATTCCCCTACTGCAAGCCAGAAAACCTGAATACTAGAAGCTCCTCGTGATTTTAAAAGAGCCACTTGTCGCCTTTGAGGACGAAAGCTGATTCCTGCTGAAAAATTTACTAAAAGGATAGCAATTATCAGTATAGGAACAGTAAAAGCTGCTAGGTTTAATTGGATTACTTTGAAATCATCTTCAAGACCTTCAAGCCTTTCTAAAATTGGAATTTCTATTGTAATTTCTCCGTAACCAATTCTATTCCAAGATGAGAGATAATAATTCAAATTCCATGCAATTTCACGAATTATGTCCAAACTTTTTCTAATTTCAAATGCATCTATTTTCTTAGTATTAAGTGAGACTGATGCTATTAAACTTGGTCTGTCAAAAAATTGCCCAAAAGTTTGATTAAACGAGTTAATGACAGAAAGAAATTGTGGATCTGCCAGAAATATTATCCTATCATTTTCAAAAATAGCTTCCTCAAGAAATCTAAAGGGTACAGGTAAATTCGATCGTGCAATTATCTCAGAGGCATCTGATTCGCTACTTGAAAGGAAAAGACCGCCTGTAACATTTATTGTAGCGTTATTTGCAGGAAAATCTCTAAACGCATTGGGAGTTATTTTGTATTTCGACGAGATTTCTTGTTTGTAAACCGATATGACGTCCCCAGTAAAATTAGTTGGGAAATTACCAATACTTAGTGATTTCACTAGATCTTGTAATGAAGACGTTGATAGCATTAGATAGCTTCGGGCATTTTGCTCCTCTATTCCCTCAATGTCAATTATTGAGAATAGATGTAATGTTAACCAAGGTTGAATCGAGCCAATCCAATCACTCATCCCTCTTTGTTGTATTATTTCAGAAATTTCATCTTGAAAATCAGCTAATAAATCCATAGGAAAAGGAAGAGGTGTTCCACCGTAAGGAGCAGTTTCAAATCTGACTTCTATATCAGTATGCAATGTCCCTTCCTCTTCTAGGTGCCGGTAGAGGAGATTTTCCCGATATGAATCACTATAAACCAGAATTTGAGTGATACATGCTAATCCTAAAATGAGACCAAGGGATGATATTAAGATGCGCTGTCTATTCATCCGAATATACGTAAGAATTAGAGATATGATATCTCTCATGTTTTACCTATGCCCCACCCATTTTTCTAATGAAATTCTGAAACTAATTTTTAATAATTGGAATTTTAAAAAAACATTAACTTTTCGATGATTGCATTAACTTCATTTTTTTCTTGATTTAATTCTAAATTAATCTAATTTAGTCAAAAACGTTGACCATTAAATTTTACTTGCTATCGCAGTATATTGAACTGTTAACTATTCTCTATATTCTCTTAATGTAGAGATTTTGGATAAATGGGAGCGAATCTTATCCGTTAATCAATATTTATTTTTAAAGAATGAGAGCAAGATTCATTTGTTTCATAAGGACATTGAGAATTGATTTTTAAGATGTAAAAAGTTTCCAAAAATAACATATTTCGAGTTATTAATATTCTTACGATGAGGGATCATCTTTTGAAATCGTTAGCAATTCTTTCACATAAGGGTGGAGTCGGAAAAACAAGTATTGCAGTGAATCTTGCAATCCACTTAGCGAAGAGAGGAAAACATGTCTGTTTACTTGATGCTGATTTTCACGGTCCTTCACTCTTTACTTTTTTCCAACGGTCTTCTACAACCCACTGGCTGAATGGTTATCTACTAGGCGAAGTGAGGGTAGAAAATTGCTTAGAAAATGTAGCTCCAGCTCTTAAACTCCCAGGAAATCTTTTTATCGCATTTGCTGATCCCACAGCTGAGGCAATTCAAACAATTGTACGAATAGATCAAAAAACTTCTATTATTATGTTACAAAATTTAATTAAACTGAAAAAAACGATCAAAGAAGAACCCTATAATGTTGATTATTTCATTGTTGACTGCTCTCCAGGAACTGGTTATTCTACTGTTAACGTGATGCTTATTACAGATAGTAGCTTATTTATTGTGAGATTGAGTAACGCAGATATCATAGGAACCTCACAAATGATTGCAGGGTTGTATAATCAACTTAAAAGCCGGTCTCTTGTTTTAGCAAATCTTATTCCCTCAAAATACTTAAGCTCTGAACAAAAAAATCAACGAGAACATATTCAAAATTTAATTGAAGCTAAATTTACACAAGATGTTGGAGACAAAGTAGTAGAATTTTTGGGATGGATCCCTACTGATATGGATTTACAAACGATTGAGTTTCAACAAGCGATTAAAACTTTAGAAGGAGAAGAATCATCAAGAACCATTTATGCACTTGAAGAACCTGACCATATCTTTTCTAAGACACTTTCAAATCTTCTTTCAGAGATTTTTGAGGAAGAGAGTTAAAATGATAGTGTATGCGGTTTACATCATTACAGAAGGTGGAAAACCCATCTTTACTCAAATATTTCAATCTCAAGACGATATCCCACATGAAGCATTACTTGGAGGATTATTAACCGCTTTACAGGCCGTTGCAGGAGAAATTACTTCTCAGAGATCTGAAATGAAAAGTATCGAAATAGAAGGATTATCTTATCATATTAGATCTTATGGATTCTATCGAGTTGTCTTGGTGACAGATTTACCTAAAGCACCCGAAGATGTTATGCAAACAATTGGTCTCCGGTTTATGAAAGAATATGGAGAAGTTGTAGCGGGAGA
>JAEOTI010000092.1 GCA_016839955.1 Candidatus Hodarchaeota archaeon
AGTCCGACCTATATTCTAATCTAGAAAATTAGAAATAGAACTCTCCAAATTGGAACCTAAGCTTTCCAATCGTTTGTTCAACTTACTAATACTGGAAGTAATCTCCTCTGAAAGACGAGTCTTGATAGAATCTCCACTTTCATTAAAATGTGTTAATGTGTTTCCTAGGGTTTTTTCAAGATCTTGTAGGTGTACTTGTCTGGCTTTTGTCAATTCAGAAATTGTTTTCACGAGTTCGTCAGCAGAGGATCGAATCGAAGTTCCTACTGAGGATTCTGCTTCTTCAGTTACTTTAACAATATCAGTTGTCATACTTTTAAGTAGCTGTCTTTCTTCAGTCGAATATACTTCAGTTAATTCCGAAATTTTTGAGAGAGCGCGCTCTTTGATTTGTCCTATTTGTTCTGAAGCTAAATAAGCCTGTTCAGAGAGACGTCCAGAGCCATCATGAGTAGTTTTCTCAATTTCTTGACGTACAGAAGCCATAGAAGTTTCTATTGAACCTTTTTGTTCTTGAATCCTGCGACGTAACTCTTCAATCTTCACTGTAACATAAGAATCGAGATCAAGACCAACTGATGCTAAAGCTTGTACTCCTTTTTGAGCATCCTCAACAAAACCCTCGAATGGATAAATTGCTACAAATCGGGATAAACCTTGGACCTGTTGGATTAATCCTCGTTCAATTAACCGTTCTATTGCACGTTCAGTTTCAAAAAAGTCAATACCTGAATGTCTCGATAATTCTCCAGTTGTAAGTTGTCCTAGTGCAAGTAATGTAATATAAACCTTTTCTTCATGGCTGGCTAATCCTAATTGTTCCAAAATAGATGACATGGGGCTTCCTTCAGTTGAAATTATCCTAGTTGGATAATTTATGAACTAGTTACGATTCTAAATCCCATAAAAATCAATTTGATGATTTTTAATGCCTGAAATACATTAATTTGAATAAATCAAATAAAATCTTGTGTGTCAAGAAATAAATGATAGTTACCTGAATATACCAGATAAATCACATTTTAAAGTTTAAAGAGCTTTAAGCTTTCTTAGAATCTATCATGAAAGGAGAATCACCTAATGACTCTAATAGAAACTTCTGTGAGTAAGACGAATCTTTTAGTTCCCTCTCCTATATTCTTAACCACAGTAAGTTCATCAGGAAAACCAAACATTTGTACAATTTCTTATTATAGTACGATCCATTTTGAACCACCAACAATAGCTATTAGTTTACATAAGAACCATCAATCTACGACCAATCTCATTAAGACAAAGAAATTCTGTATGAATGTGCCAGGTAAAGGTATGGCTGACTTAGCAATGCAAGTAGGCGGTGTATCCGGATCTGACATAGATAAATTTAGTAAATTTAACATTGACGCAGATATAAAATCCGGTTGGCCTCCACATCTAAAAAATTCAGTGTTATGCTTATTTGGAAGCATTTCAGAGAAGTTAGATTACTCAGAAGATCGTGTTTTATTTCTGGGACAAATAGAAAAGGCTTTAATGAGTGATCTGTTGGAAGTTGGAGATAGAAACCCTGAATATATCTGGAAATTGTTCCAAAATAATGTACTTTCACATTCTGAAATATATATTTCAAAAGAAGAACAATAATGTATTGAGTTTCGAAAATTTTTTTCCTAGATGAGAAATATATTGATCGATTCATCTTGATTTTTTCACATTTGTTCGATCACAATATCTCTTAATTGGGCATGAACTGCAGAAAGGACTGATTGTTACACAGACATTTTGCCCCCATTTTACAAGACACGAATTGATTTCAATCCAATACTTTTTCGGAAGTTTCTGTCTTAGAATTTTCTCTGTTTCTTCAGGATTCTTTGTTTTAATATATCCCAGACGATTACAAATACGATGGACGTGTGTATCCACACAAATAGCAGGTATTCCAAATGCTATTCCTAACACAAGATTTGCAGTTTTCCGACCTATCCCTGGAAGTTTAAGAAGGTCTTCCATACTTTTAGGAACTTCTGATTTAAATTCATCAATTAGCATTTTGCACATAGAATGTAGTCGTTTGGCTTTTGTTGGACCAAAACCTACGGGATAAATCGCCTTCTCGATTATCTCGAGAGGTAAATCTATTAGCTCTTCTGGCGATTCACCTAATTCAAATAACTTTTCTGAAGCCGTTTTAGTCACGGTGTCTTTTGTTCGTGAAGAGAGCATTGTTGATACTAAAACTCGAAATGGTCTCTTTCTCTTTGAACTTTCTTCAGCAATACTTTCAGCCATCGGAATATTAAATTTTGTAGTTTCTCGTTGAAGTATTTCCATTATGTTGTCAATGTCGGAGTCTTTCATTAAAATAACTCCTGTAGAAAATGAGATGTATCTATCTGATCTAATGGAAATGATAAATGTTAATCATTTTACATAATAAAAAAAAGCGCCTTTAGTCCCGTTTTGGAGAAAGAACTCAATGTCCGATGTTCCTAAAGAGGATAAGCTAATTCTTTGGTTTAATGAAATTCATAATGAAGATATTGCATTAGTTGGAGGGAAAGCTGCAAGCTTAGGCGAAATGATATGTAACCTGCAGGACGCAGGAGTAAAAGTCCCTAATGGCTTTGCAATCACTGTTAATGGTTATAAACTGTTTTTAAATCATTCTCCTGGATTACAAGAATACATAAATAAAGAATTACTAGAATTTAGACCATTATTCCTCGAATTACAAAAATATAAGCTGTTAATCGAATCTTGGAAATACAATGAAGATTTAAGGGAGTCTGAGGATATTAGAAAAAAGTACGAGGAAGCTAACCGAGAGTTTCAAGAAAAACTAGAGATCTGTGGGTATAATATTCGACACAGGATTGAAAATGCACATTTTCCAAAAGAGCTAACGAATACCATGGAAAAGGCCTATATTCAATTATCAAATAACGTTAATCAAAAGAACCCCTCTGTTGCCGTAAGATCAAGTGCAACGGCTGAGGATTTACCTGATGCTTCTTTTGCTGGACAACAAGACACATATCTTAATATAAAAGGAATTGAGAGAGTAAAAGAATCAACATTAAGATGTTTCGCTTCACTTTTCACCAATCGTGCCATTAGTTATCGTGAAGATATGAGATTCACTCAATTGAAGAAAGTTGAAGCAGCTAGAAAAGAAAACAATGAAAAACAAGCTATTTACCATGAACGAATTGCCGAAGCTGTAGATCATTTCAATATTGGTTTATCTGTTGCAATCCAACTCATGGTTCGTAGTGATTTAGCGTCTAGTGGAGTAATGTTTTCTATTGATACAGAAAGCGGTTTTGATAAAGTAGTCTATATCACTGCAGCTTATGGTCTCGGAGAGTATGTGGTTCAAGGAATCGTTAATCCTGATCAACACTACGTTTTCAAACCAACAATGAAGATGGTTGATGAGAGACCAGGTGTAAAAGATGTAAAACTTGTTTATGGGGATGAAGGTGTTCATGAAGAAACTGTACCAGTATGGGATCGTAAAAAATATTGTCTTACCGCAGAAGAAGTCATGAAACTTGCCAAATGGGCAGTGATTATTGAAAAACATTATGGAAAAGCCATGGATATCGAATGGGCTAAAGATGGTAAAACAAACGAGCTGTTCATTGTCCAAGCTCGTCCTGAAACTGTTCATTCAACAAAAACTACAACAGAGATCTATCGTTTACTTGAACGACCAAAAACAGCTCTCCTTGAAGGTGATGCAGTCGGGAATAAAATAGGGCAAGGAAAAGTCCATGTGCTTGAATCTGCTTCTAGGATTAGCGAATTTACCCCAGGTGAAGTTTTAGTTACCATTATGACTGATCCTGACTGGGAACCCGCTATGAAAGTAGCTTCCGCTATAGTTACAAATAAAGGGGGGAGAACATGTCATGCTGCAATTATTAGTCGAGAATTAGGGATTCCGTGTGTAATCGGAACTGAATTTGCGACAAAAATTTTGAATAATGAACAATTTGTGACTGTTGATTGTAGTGAAGGTCAAGGACTAATTTATGAAGATGAATTATTATTTGAAGTCCGAGACCTTGACCTTACAAAGGTTCCTTCAACACGTACTAAGATAATGTTAAACATAGGAATACCAGAGCGCGCATTTTCTGCAGCTCTTCTTCCTCATGATGGTGTTGGCTTAGCGAGAGAAGAATTTATCATTAATTCACATATCCAAATTCATCCTCTGGCATTAGTCCACTTTGAGGAATTAGGATTATTGGGAGTTCAAAAAAACTTAGAAGAATATTCTCGGAGTGCAAAAATGCAAATAGGAAGTCTAACTGAAGCTTATGACAATAAAACAGAATTCTTTGTTGATAGACTAGCATATGGCATCGGACGGATTGGTGCTGCTTTTTATCCGGAACAAGTCATTGTACGTTTATCTGATTTCAAATCAAATGAATATGCGAATTTAATTGGTGGCAAACTCTTTGAACCTAAAGAATCAAACCCGATGATTGGATGGCGTGGCTGTTCCCGATATTATGATAAACGATATGAGGCAGCATTCATTCTAGAATGTCGTGCTCTTGCTAAAGTAAGAAATGATATGAATTTGACTAATGTTGTAGTAATGTTACCATTTTGTCGAACCCCTCAAGAAGCGGAACTTGTAATATCAATCCTAAAAGAAAATGGATTGACTCAAGGCGAACCAAAAGAATCCCCTTTAGAAATCTATTGTATGGCTGAGGTTCCATCAAATGTGATCCTTGCAGATTCTTTCTCTAAGATAGTTGATGGATTCTCTATTGGTTCAAATGATCTCACTCAATTAACATTAGGATTAGATCGAGACTCAGAATTAGTCTCACATATCTTCGATGAACGTGACCTTGCTGTCAAACGGATGATCTCACAATTAATTGAAGTTGCTCATAAACACGGAAAAAAAGTAGGTATCTGTGGCCAAGGACCTTCTGATTTTCCATCATTTGCTGCTTTCCTAGTAGAGAATCATATTGATTCAATGTCATTGAACCCTGATACTTTGGTGCAAACAAAAGCTTTGGCTTTTGTAATGGAGAAAGCTCAGGAAACAAAAGTATCTTATGACTCAATTGATGAGAATTTCGTAAGAAAATGTCTCGAAGAGTATGGTGAAGGACTGATTTTAGCTGTTAATAAAATGATTACCCAAGAACGATTGAAACAAGCAAAAGAAAAGAGAATAGTACCTCGTAGACCTGGTAGAATCTGAAGAGAGGAACTACACTAATCCTCGCACTTCTTCCCACCACTTCTTTTCTAGTTTTAGTCGTTGTTTTTGTTCCTTTTGTTCGCGAACACGAGCTTGAGCTGCAGCTAAACGAGCAACAGGTATCCGATAAGGAGAACATGAAACATAATCTAATTCAATTTTATGAGCAAATTCTATTGAGTATGGCTCGCCCCCATGTTCGCCACAAATACCAATATCTATGTTTGGGCGAGTTTTTCGGGCGAGTTCTACGGCGATTTGCATTAAACGACCAACACCTTTTGTATCAAGGCTGAAGAATGGGTTTCCCTTAAGTAAGCGCTTCATTAAGTATGTTGGTAAGAATTTAGCCTCAGCATCGTCCCTTGAGAATCCTAGAGTTGTCTGTGTAAGGTCATTTGTGCCAAAGGAAAAAAATTGAGCAAATTCAGCAAGTTTATCGGCTATTAAACACGCGCGGGGCAGTTCTATCATTGTACCAAACCCGAATGGTTGAGTTACTGCACGACCATATCCTGGTTTAGTCCCATATTCCTGGAAAATTCGATCCTTAGTAACATGAATTAATTCATGAATTTGTCGTAGTTCACTCACATAACTAACGAGAGGTATCATAATACCAATTAAAGCAGGAGTTCCATCTTTTCCAACTTCTATAGCTGCGTGTAGTATAGCCTCGACTTGCATAGAGTATATTTCGGGAATTGCAAGTCCTAAACGGACTCCTCTTAACCCTAACATAGGGTTACTTTCCCTCATTTTCTCAACAGTATCTAATAACCTTTTCTTTTCTTCTAATTTAGCTGATGGGGCTCTTAATTCTAGTTTAAAGATCTCTTGCTGTAAAGAATCATGATTTGGGAGAAATTCATGGAGTGGGGGGTCTAATAAACGAATTGTAACTGGATATCCTGCCATAGCTGAAAATAATCCTTTGAAATCTTCAATTTGGTATTTTTTCAAGATTTCTAAATATTTCATCCGTTCTTCTTTATTTTCTGCTAATATCATCTTTTGCATTGTAGGAAGGCGTTCACCAAAGAACATGTGTTCTGTTCTTGCTAGCCCAATTCCTTCTGCACCGAATTTCCGTGCTTGGAAAGCATCTTGTGGTGTGTCTGCATTTGCTAGAACTTTTAGACTACGATACTCATCTGCCCAATTCAGAATCTCAGCTAATTCTCCTGTGAGTTCTGGTTCAATTAGTGGAGCATCACCTATGATTACTTCACCGCTGCTTCCATCAATTGTAATCTTGGTTCCTTCCCAAACTACTTCTTCATTAATTCTGAAGCAATTTGAAGACTCATCAATATCAATAGCAGAGCAACCAGCAATACAGGGTTTTCCCATCCCTCTGGCAACGACAGCTGCGTGGGAGGTCATTCCTCCTCGACTAGTAAGAACCCCTTGTGAAGCAATAACCCCATGGATATCGTCTGGTGTTGTTTCTGTTCGGACTAAAATGACTTTTGTTCCTTCAGCAGCCAGTTTTTCTGCCTTATCTGGATCTAAAACTACTCTTCCTGATGCTGCACCCGGTGATGCAGGTAATCCTTTTGCTACTGGTTTAGTATCTGCCTCAGGGTCTACGTAAGGATGCAAAAGTTGTGTAATTTGGTTTGGTTGAGCTTTTAGTAATGCTTTTTCTTTCGAAATTTTCCCTTCGTGAACATAATCAACTAAAATTTTGATTGCAGCGGCTCCTGTTCTTTTCCCTGTTCTTGTTTGGAGAATAAAGAGTTTATCATCCTGAATAGTAAACTCCATATCTTGTACGTCACCAAAATGTTCCTCGAGCCTTTTTGCTATAGCTTCAAGCTCCTTAGCTGCTTCAGGAAAATCTTTACCTAACGTACTAATCGGATGAGGTGTTCTAACTCCTGCTACAACGTCTTCTCCTTGAGCATTTGGTAACCATTCACCGTAGAGTAAATTTTCACCTGTACTAGGATTACGAGTGAATACAACGCCAGTTCCTGATCTGAAACCTGTATTACCGAAAACCATCACTTGAACATTTACAGCAGTTCCCATGTTGTGAGGAATGTTATTCAAACGACGATAGGTGATAGCTCGCTTGTTATTCCAGCTTCCTAAGACAGCCTCAATAGCCATCATAAGACATTTGAAGGGATCATCGGGTATTTGCTCATCAACAATTGTTAAGAGATGTTTAAACCGATTTACAACAATTTTCCAACCTTCAGCTGTCACCTCACTATCAAGTTCAACATCAGATTCTTCTTTGACATCATCAATAATTTGATCAAAAGCAGTCTTAGCAATGTCTAAGACAACTTCTCCAAACATTTGTAGAAATCTACGATAACAATCAAAAGCAAAGCGAGGATTTGTTTCCTTTGCAAGCCCCTCAACGGTTTGTTCATTAACACCAAGATTCAATATTGTATCCATCATACCTGGCATAGATATGGGTGCACCAGATCTCACAGAAACCAATAATGGTTTTTCTTCAGATCCTAAAGTTCGTCCAGTTTTTGATTCCAGTTTTTTTAGGAATACCAAAACCCTTTCTTCAAGACTTTTCATGAATTCTTCTTTATCAGGGACTTTCAAATATGATCGACACACTTCTGTTGTTATAACAAATCCAGGGGGAACTGGAAGTTGTAACCTTGTCATTTCACTGAGCTGAGCCCCTTTTCCTCCAAGTATCTCTTTCATAGACGCATTACCGTCTTCAAAATCAATAATGGTGTTATGTCCAGTATCTGATAGCAATCAAACTGCCTCTTATTTAGAAATTAGAAAATCAAGTTTAAACGGTTATAATTAAGAATTGAGGTTTTTCTTTCCTCTAAACCCATTTAATATTTAAGAGGACTTTAAAAGAAATAATTTCTGGTTGTAGCATTATTCTTTACAGGACTTTTTTTTTCTAAAATGAGAAGTGAAACCACTTGTGGAAGCCTGTTAAAATACTAGAAAAACTTTCTGACAAAAATCTCCTAAGAATTGTCTTTGTATGTTCAGGAAATATCATGCGCAGTCCATATGCAGAAATACTTTTTGAAAAATATATTTTGAAGTACCAACTCCCCAATAAAAAGATTCTTAGTGAATCACTTGCTGTACATTATCGGAATTCCAGTATTTTAGAACAAACTTCGAATTTATTATCAGTAGAAGGGATAAAAACGAATCGAATTGAGGAATTTAAACCTAGATATTTCAAAGATTATCCTGAAGTTTGTGAAAATGCTGATTTAATATTAGCTATGACTGAGGACCACCTAGACCAACTAAGAAGGTGGAAGAGTAAGAGTTACTTGCTTTCACGTTTTGTTCAAGGACCAGAAGCAGAAGAGATACATGATCCTTTTTTTTCAAATGATGCTGAAAAAGCCTATTTTATGGTAAAAGAAAATGTACAAGGACTTGTGATTCTATTTGCTAAAGCAAATCTTTTAACAAATAAATAATGGGGCTTTTAACTAAAGTTTCAGTCTCTAGTACTTATTTTAATCTCTACTAACTCAGGATCGATGGGAAGTCCATCTAAACTTGAAATTAAGCCAAGAATTGTCTTTGAAAAGGCTCGAATGACAAAAGTATTACAATCTATTTGATTTCCATTAATTTTTAGCTCCAAAGAGTGGTCTGACAATAACATTCACCTATTATCTCTAAACATTGGGACTATATATCTTTTAATGAAGAAACAAAGTTGATAAAAAAAAGCGAAAAGCTTTTTTTTTTGCAAAGTAAAGAAAATCAAACTTAATCATGCTATAAAAACAAGATTCAATCGATTTATGCAGTAAATTTGGATAAAATAACTAATATTAACAAAAGAGTTCAACAATATGTTCTTAGTTTCTTTATAGAAATTTTTGAAGGTGTAATACTTTGGATCTATCCACTTTAGAAGTAACAGTGTTGGAAATTATTGGAAATACAAGAAATATTCATATGCTTGGAGTTTTAGACCAATTAAAGCAAATGAGTCAAATTACTGGAATTTCTTTTGATAAGGTGAAGGCCCTTTCATCATTAAAAAGTCTAGAAAATAAAAAACTTATACAATACATTGAAAAAATTGAATCCTGGAAAATAACAGAAAAAGGGAAGGAATTCTTATAGAATATAGATTCCTCTTAGATTCTAGGATTCCGCAGATTGAAGCCTTCGTGATCGAATCCGTTCAAGGCGTTTCTTACGACCTCGTTCCTTAAAAAGTCCATAGATTGCCAAAATCAGCATTATACCTGCAGTACACACTGCAAAAAGAAGTACGAAATTAAGAGGATCATCGGATTCAATATCTATCATTAAGAAAACCGAGATAACTAGAATAACTAAGCTGATACCTAGATGCATTACCCAACGGCTTTTAGGCCTCTTTAACGTTTCAGACACAGTAGACACTTCTACACCACCTAGATAGAATTTTTTACTATTTTTGAACTGGATTATGTAGTTTTATGAAACCTTCGACATTTGCACAAAAATTTTGAAAATAGTCGATTGATAAAGCTTGCCCAAATCCGTTTGGAATTCATTGTGCCTAAAAGTAATTTCTTTTTCTTAATTAATATAGTAGACCTTTTTATTAAAGAATAAAAAATCAGAAATTGGAAATTAAGCTTAGGAAACTCGGAGAAGGTATCCTTTATGTTCAAATTGAACTAAAAAGCCTATAACTTCCTTTATTGGCACATTAATACCTTCCGATTGAAGCTCAACAAAGATTTCCTTGAGAGACTTAGCGCCATCAATACGTTTAAGGGCATCAACTGTTGCTCGGGACCGAAATGACGGATGTAAAACAATCGCAGGAAGCTGTCCTTTTCCTGGAAGCTTAAAGACTGTTTCCGCTTGTTCTCGAAGAGGACCCAGTTCTGATTCAATTTTTATGTGAGCTGCTTGATCCGCTTCAGGTTCCTTTGGTAATCGGTCACAAGATTTTTGTAATGATGATAGTAGCGATTTCATCGAGTCTTTGTCTATTTTCATTTCAGTTTGCATAAATTTGAGTGCTATCTCCTTGAGATCGTTAAGGATCTCATTCCCATTAATTATAAAGACAGGGGCAAAGTTTTTAGGAATTAGAAGGAGAATAACGTGGATTATTCTTGAACCAGATGATTCTGTTGACCAAAATGAATAGCTAAATCCTCTTGTATCAAGAGGAAGAGGAACTACTGCCCAACCCTCTCCTTGAGATTCTTCTTCACTCATAGCTAAAGTTAAAAAAACTTTGGCACTTATTTTACGCATTGTATCCTCATCGAGATCAGTTTTACCATTATTTCTGACCTCTGTAAAAATGGGCGTTCCTCCGAGGCGTTCATCAAATCTGAATAAAAATAAACCAAAAACCACAATAGTTCTCTCCGAGGATACTTGTTTAAACTGTAGACCAAATTATTTTTGATGTCTTAATGGTTTATTGTATTCTTAAGTTTCTCAAAAACCAATTGATAACTGAGTTAGACTCTTCCTTGTATCTCTACTATTTAACTATTATCTATTGAAGAAGTCAGAGTAATTCAAATTTCAAATGATAAGGGATTAAGAGGGATTCTCGCTCCATCAAAAAGTCGCACACGTATTTCATAATTTGGTAAATAGACAACTTGAGCAATGATGGCATCAAAACCACTTTTTTTACCAATTTGAATCATTTTTACTTGCTTTGGTGATAAGTTCGGACGAGAATCACTCATTGAACTACTTGATTTAACTTCAACAATATATCCCCTTAAAACTTGATTAGAATCTGAAAGTAAATGCTTACTAAGAGTGTTCTCAAAAAAGAAATCAATTACAGAAGTTCTTAGACTATCAACGTTGAAATCTTCTGTTAATGGAACGATTGAAGGCCATACTCCGAAAAAATCCATTGTTCTTGTATGACTTAAAATAAATTGTGAGCGAGAGTTATTAGCTTTTAATTCGTTTAATTTCGAAATAAGCAGAAATGGTCTTATTACATAAAGATTTAACTTTTTTCTTAACAAATACGCAACGATTTCCTCACCAATTAATCCTCTTAAATGTGTTAATGACAAATCACTTTTTCTAGAATCGTTAAGAAGGTTGAAAGTGATTCTCATTAACTAATCATCTTTTTGTTGTTTTGACAAGAGCATTTTCAAATATCATGTTAATCTAGTTATTTATTTGAAAAATGGGATTGTTAGATGTTGATTTCTAGAGGGTAGGCTTTAAGCTTTGCAAACACAGATTTCTGAATTTATAATAAAATAAAAAATAAAGGTAAAATAAGCAAAAAAAATGTTTTAACAATGATTTGAGATTCAATCTCCATACCTGTAAAGACAATTTTATAGTATAATGAGAAAAAAAATATCAAATGAGATATAACGATTTAAAACATATACATAAGAATAAAGAATTGGAAAACTCTATTTTTTAAGCTTCCTGACCGTTGTGGTGGTTTTTGGATGGAAAAAACTGTTTCTCTGAAAGAAATAGAGAAATTTCTAAAGAATGACTATACCTATGAATCCGGTAGAATACTTAGTTCAATGTGTACAACTGCAGATCCATTTACTAACAAAATCTTCCAAAAAAACTACCAGAAAAATATTGGTGACCCTGCTATATTTTCTGGATCAAAGAGGGTTGAAGAAGAAGCAATCAAAATCATTGTCAGTTTATTAAATGGCAACCCTGATTCTGCTACTGGTTCATTTGTATCTGGAGGTAGTGAAGCTAATATTAATGCCTTATGGGCCGCAAGAAACTATATGAGAATCAAAAACCCAGCTCATCAACCAATTGTAGTTGCATCCTCATCAGTTCACCCTTCTATTGACAAAGCAGCAGATTTATTATCTTTGAAGTTAATAAAAATCCCTGTGGATGAACATTATCGAATGAGATTAGATATATTGGAAACAAAACTCTCATTAAAACCAATGATTGTAGTTGCAGTTGCTGGAACTACTGCTCTTGGAA